>DATCZY010000028.1:0-3650 GCA_036525655.1 Lysobacterales bacterium
AAACCAGGGTAACGGGGTCTCGCTCATACTGAGTTCGGTCATCGATGCGACTGGTGCGCACCTCTGGGAAAACCGGGGTGTCGGTATAGTCATGCGCACCGGGTCTGCTGGTGAGCTGCACGATAGCGCCGTCAACGCCAACGAATCGCAGGGAATTGAGGTTTCTGGCCATTCAACGCTGGATATCTTCGGCGGAATGGTTCGCTGGAATGGCGACCACGGCGTGTGGGTGTCCGAGCATGCATTCCTTCGGCCCATCGATGCACAGGTCGGCAATAACATCGGTCACGGTCTCGTCATTGGCAGAGACGACGGTGCCATTCTCGAAGGTGAAAGCGGAGTGGAGGAAAACACCGAATCCTTCCAGATCGTGTGCCAGGGCAAGGAAGCAAGTGTTGATATTGTGCCACCGGCCCATGCCGGTCCGATGGACTGTCCCGACCCCGAGTTCTGATCGACACAATACCGCGTCTTTAGTCGCTTTAGTGAACTCATCGAGTTGCGTCAGGCCAATGGCCTGGCGCAGACGCCAACGTCGATAACCGGGCGCTTTGATACGCCCGCGCCCCTTCAACTTTTCTGGTTCACCGCTAGGTGCAAGCTTCGGTCCTTTTAACCAGTTTTCCAGTCGCCCTGCCCTGCATGCTGAATAAATGATCAACACGGCCCGATAGTGACCACCGCTTTCGTGTATTACAATGGGGCTGGTTGATTCGAATGCCCTCCAAAAAGCAGGTTCTCAAAAATAAGCGGAAGGGCGTGACAACATGAAAAATCAGCACGCAGGGCAAATCGTCAAGCACTCTTTTTAATATTCATAAGCAACAAGAGACAAGCATGAGTATCACGCGCAGACATATATTACAAATGCTGGGTGCCGGGCTGATCGCCAGCCATATTCCAATCACCCACGCCCACGGAGCTACTATTCACGCGACCCTGAAACCACCACGGCTCAAAGCGGGTGATACGGTGGGCTTGATCAATCCGGCCGGCGCGACGTTTCACGCGGATGATGTGGCAATCGCAACTGAGATGATGGCTGCCCTGGGCTTAAGGATGAAAACCGGCAAACACCTGCTGGACCGGTATGGCTACCTCGCGGGAACGGACAAGGACCGGGCGGCAGACGTCAACAGCATGTTTGCAGACCCCGAGGTAGCGGCCATACTGACCCTCAGGGGTGGCTGGGGATGCAACCGGCTGCTCGATCTGCTGGATTACAAAACCATCGGGCAAAACCCGAAAATCCTGATGGGGTACAGCGACATCACCAGCCTGCTGCTGGCGTTGAATGCCAAAACAGGCCTGGTGACATTTCATGGCCCGGTGGGGACTTCAACCTGGAACCGTTTCTCCACTAGCCACGTGCAAAAACTATTGTTCGATGCAGCAGCCTTCAGCATGGAAAACCCACGTGAAACCGGCGATAACCTGACTTGGGTCGATGACCGCGTTATGACCATCAATGGCGGCAAAGCAAAAGGCCGGCTGCTGGGCGGGAACCTCTCCGTGCTCACGGCCATGGTCGGGTCCGATTACCTGCCCGACTTCAAAGGTAATATTCTTTTTCTCGAGGAGGTCAGGGAGGAAGTTTACCGTGTGGACCGAATGCTGACCCAACTCAAGCTGGCGGGTATCCTCGGTCAGATCTCCGGCTTTATTTTTGGGAAATGCAGCGACTGTGATCCCGGAAAAGGCTTTGGTTCACTGACCTTGGAAGAGGTGCTCGACGACCACATCAAGCCGTTAGGCATTCCCGCATGGTATGGCTCGATGATCGGGCACATGGAGAAGAAGTTCACCATACCCCTGGGCATAGAAGCAGAGATTGACGCCGACAGAGGAATTATCTCGCTACTGGAACCGGCGGTGGTCTAATCGCAGTAATAAACTGCCAAGGGGCACAGAATGAACCGTGTCACTTAGCACCAAAATTGACCTGGCGTTAATACTCAAGGCAATTCAAAGTGCTGCAACACGCTGTCTCAAAAGATACCCGGCAGCAGCCATTTGCTATGTTTTCTGTACTCTTCCCACTCGGGATAACGTGAAAGACTGGCTTCCTTCATGATCATATTGACCGCAAATAATCCGACCCAGACCCAGGCCAGGACCAAAAAGGGTAACCAGTGCCATACCATGAGCGCAAAACTGGCATAAATCAGCATCTCTCCGAGGTAATTGGGGTGTCGCACATAGCGGTGTAACCCGTCGGTAATCAGGCCGGGCCGGATACGAAGTGTGTAGTATTTCTGTGCGTCCGCCGCAATCATGACCACACTGCCTATCAAACACATGCTGATACACAGCGCATACCACGCGCCGTCGGAAAGCGGATAGTCCGGTGTCGATGCACCGGAAATCAATAACCAGCCGAACACCCAGTACCAGCCGAGAACCCCGAGAAAGGCATTGATCCCGCCCGGAATGGTGATTCTCTTTTGCCATGCGGGGTCGGGAAAGGCCATGTCCTTGATGAACCATATGATGCCGTAACTGCCTTGCAGCGCCAGGTAGATCCAGGCGGTGATGGAGAAATTCCCGTAGTACCACATCAGCAAACCGAGGAAGAAAAACGTACCGCATTTCTGAAAGTTGATGACCCAGGCAAACTTCCACGGCCGCGGCCCGCCCCCAAAGTCATTGACCGCGAAATCTGTCAAACGGTGAAGCCCTGATACCCATGCCGGAACTGCCTGCCTGTTCACACCACCCTCTCTTTACTCATTGATCACGGCAATCAGGTTACTCGAATTTATACTGAAGGAATACCTTGCAGACATCAAAATCTTCGGTGGTATGGTCTCTTAAAGGCATGGGTCAGACAGGTCCATCCGTGATCACATGGGTGGTTCTGACGATGTTGTGTTTGCTTTACCTGGACATTCGTCGAGAAAATCCAGCAAGCTGAAACAGTGGAACAGGCAACTTTTTTGGGTCCCGATCGACTCCTTTCCGCCAGCGAATAGTTCCGGTGTCAAATCCCGGGAATTTTTCGTATGTCCCCCCGCTTCGACCGGTCAAGCCTGACGGAAGACTAGCCGTGGAATTCTTCTTCGAAATAAAACAGGCTAACACCAGCCGTGACCTGGTCACTGCTCACCACCGCCTGTTCGAATGGTTTTATGATCTTTCTTGCCATCTCATCGGTTTCTGAAAGGAACTTTTTAATGAGTTCTCTCAACTTGCCACTGTCATTCTTGTTTAGACGGTTGGTCCAGCAACCCCGCTGGTAAAATGACTCCCCGTTTTGTGCCGGAGCATTCAAATTATGCGCAATCGTGTCGATCAGGTTTCCGACCGCCGCCATCCCGATTCTTGCGTTTTCAGTTTGCGCTTCAGAGCCAAACGGTGTGTATCGCTTGTCAATCATCCGAACCGTGTTTTCAGCTTTATCCACCACGATAGATTTACTTGCTTCCAGCCTTTGCAGAAAAGATTTCACGGTAACACCACGGGTTGAATTTGAATCGCTGATTAAAGTTTCAAAGCTTGGTTTTGAACCGGACAGCGGCAGTATCCGGGGTTTGCCGGTATTCGGGTCTTTGTAAGTCTCACTACTTTCCCACACATCCAATACGCTGCACTCCGGGGTGATCTCCCGCAAAAACCGCTTTTCTTCATGGAATGGTTTCAGGTAACTTTCC
>DATCZY010000029.1:0-4300 GCA_036525655.1 Lysobacterales bacterium
GGTTCTTGAAAGCCATGGCCTGGACTGGACCCGGTTTCGCACGCCGGATCCTGCAGCGGTTGTATTCCCGCGCAGCGCCGCCGAGGTCGCCAGGCTCGTTGAGATCGCCATGGAGTTCCGGATTCCGCTGGTGCCTTCCGGTGGACGCACGGGCCTGAGCGGAGGCGCGATCGCGGATGCCGGTGAGGTCGTGGTTTCCTTCGACCGGATGCGGCGCATCATAGATTTCAATGCAGTGGACCGGACACTGACGGTCGAACCCGGTGTGGTGACGCAGGTGATTCAGGAATATGCAAAGCAGCAGAACCTTTATTACCCTGTCAGTTTCGCCTCGGAAGGTTCATCCCAGATCGGTGGCAATATCGCAACGAACGCGGGCGGCATCCGTGTACTGAGATATGGATTAACCAGGGACCGGGTGGCCGGGCTCAAGGTTATCGACGGCCGTGGCGCATTACTCGAATGTAACGCCGGCCTGGTCAAGAACGCCACCGGTTATGATTTCAGACACCTGTTTATCGGCAGTGAAGGCACCCTTGGATTGATCGTGGAAGCAACCCTGCGCCTGACCGATCCGCCTCAGCCATCCCGCGTGATGCTGCTTGCTGTCAGCAGTCTCGAGGCGATGATGGTTGTTTTCAGGCAGTTCAATGATGCGCTGAGCCTCACGGCCTTTGAGTTTCTGTCCGCAGCGGCGATGTCCTATGTGCGCGAAGGGCACGGCCTGCCGGCGCCCATGGATACCGAAACCCCCTTTTACGCCCTGCTTGAATTCGATTGTGCGGACGTCGCTGTGGAAGACACGGCCCTGCAATGTTTCGAGGCCTGCCTGGATGAAGGATCCGTGGAGGATGGTGTACTCAGCCAGAGCGAGGCACAGGCGGCGGATTTATGGCGTTACCGCGAGGGCATATCCGAAGCCATCACCAGGTACACGCCCTATAAAAATGATCTTTCGGTGCGAATCTCGGCGATTCCTTCTTATTTGCATGACCTGGACGAACTTGCCAAATCGCGTTCTCCGGATTTTGAAGTGCTTTGGTACGGCCATTTTGGCGATGGCAATCTGCATATGAATATCCTCAAGCCGGCGGATATGTCCGTGGAGGAATTCGAAAAGACCTGCGGGCGGGTGAATCCCGAAGTATTCGAGTTGACGCGTACCCATGGCGGCAGTATTTCAGCAGAACACGGTATCGGCGTATTGAAACAGTCCTGGCTTTCCTACACGCGTTCTGACGCTGATATTGAGAGAATGCGCGGTATCAAGGCTGTTTTTGACCCGATGAATATCATGAACCCGGGTAAATTGCTGGGCTGAACCCCCTGATTTCAGGCGACCCATACGCCCCTGATGACAACTTGGTCCAGGTGCCGGGTTGGACTTTGCACCTTTACAAGCGGCATTTAAGCGATAGACTGAAAACTGCAACGGAACGGAGCCATGCGTCATGGGATTAATGAAGAAATTCAGCAAGCTTAAGGGCAACAGCGAATCCAACCCGACAGGAACCATCAAGGGGCCGGTTGCTACCATCCGCGAACTTGGCATTGATACTTCAGACCTGAAGTTCTCGTTGAACCAGGACGGTACCGTAAACATTACCGGTTACGTGCGTGATCAGTCGGACTGCGACCGCATTTGCCAGGCGATCAAAGCCATGCCGGGTATCGCTGGTGTAAAAAACAAATTAATGGTCGGTGATTGTGAAAGTGACCCTGAACAGGCCATCTGAGGGAGTCGGGGTGTTATCAAAATCTATTTATTTTGCGGGATCTTTCCTTGTTCTGATTTTGTTGGGCGGTTGCTCAAGCGCTTATTACAAAACGATGGAGAGTTTCGGTGTCGAGAAGCGTGACATCCTCGTAGACCGTGTGATCGAAGCCCGCGATGCCCAGGATTCGGCCAGTGAACAATTCTCCTCGGCGCTTGAACAGTTTCGTGCGACGGTCAATTTCGATGGTGGTGACCTTGAAAAAATCTACGATCGCCTGGATCGCGAATACGAAAACAGCGTGTCCGGGGCCGAAGATGTCAGTGAAAGGATCGATGCGGTAGAAGATGTGGCAAATGACCTGTTCAGGGAATGGGAGCAGGAACTGGAGCAATATTCGCGTGCGGACATGCGCAAGGAAAGCGCCAGGTTGCTCAAGGATACGCGTGCACGTTACGGCAAGTTAATGACGAGCATGCGCCGCGCCGAAAACAGCATGGAGCCGGTGCTGCAGGCCTTTCACGACCAGGTGCTGTTTCTCAAACACAACCTCAACGCCCGCGCCATCGGTTCGTTGCGTCATGAGCTCGACAGCATCGAACGCGACACGGCCAGCCTGATCGCCCAGATGCAAAAGGCCATCGCGGAGGCCAACGCCTTTATCGATTCGATGAAAAACGGATGAGCCGCCACCCACAGGCGGGTGTTGCAGTAATAACGCTGCAAACGGGTTTAACGGGCGCTTAGAAATCCTGGAATTGCGTCGTGCCGATGCCCTTTTCTTCCAACAGGATGGGGATGTCGTCCTGCACCGGGTAAATGACTTTGCCGTCTTCTGTGATCAGGCCTTCCTGTAACGGCTGCGTGACTTTCTCACCGCCGACATACAAGGCCTCACCGTTCTCGATGGCTTTATTCAATTTTTCCAGTTTTTGCCGCCCGAGCACGGTCAATGGGGTTTTGCTGACGGGGCAGCACAGAATCTCGAGTAATTTTCCATTTACGGGCATGTTTCGATCCGGGTTGTAGATTTGCCGGTATTGTATCAGGCATGCAGCAGTTGATGAACGGCCCTGTTGGCAGAAGCGGCACACTGCTACAATTGGTCGCTTTCCTGCCGGAGAGTACATGTGGCAAATGAACAAGCTTTAGTGGGTCTGATCATGGGCTCGCAGTCTGATTGGGAAACGATGAAGAATGCGGCCGAAATTCTCTCGGCCCTGGCCATTCCCCACGAGACCCGGGTGGTCTCGGCACACCGGACACCAGACCTGATGTTCGAGTATGCCGCCAGTGCGGCGGCCCGTGGTTTGGAAGTCATCATCGCCGGCGCCGGCGGTGCGGCCCATCTGCCGGGTATGGTGGCATCCAAGACCGTCCTGCCGGTACTGGGCGTGCCAGTGAGATCAAAGGCGCTGAGCGGTATGGATTCGCTGCTGTCCATTGCGCAGATGCCAGCCGGTATTCCGGTCGGAACGCTCGCCATTGGCGACGCGGGCGCGACCAATGCCGCGCTGTTGGCGGCAGCCATCCTCGGTATCAAGTACCCGCAGATTCGGCGCTCACTGGAAGAGTTCAGACAGGCGCGCACGGATGCTGTTTTGAACCAGCCTGAGCCGGGATGATTAAAACAGTCGGGATTCTGGGCGGCGGGCAACTGGCGCGCATGCTGGCACAGGCCGGTCAGCGGATGGGTCTGAATTTCATTTTTCTGGATCCGGCAACGGATGCCTGTGCGGCGGAATTCGGTGAGCATATTTGTGCCGGCTGGGACGACGAAGCCGCGCTGAAGGAATTGGGCAGGCGTTCGGATGTCGTGACCTTCGATTTTGAAAATGTCCCCGAATCGTCCGCCAGCCTGATCGAAAGCCTGTGTCCGGTTTATCCGCCACCGCGTGCCCTGTATAAAAGCCAGGACAGGTTGCGTGAAAAAAACATGATGGAGGCGCTGAGTATTCCTGTTGCGCCTTTTCATCCGGTTTCAAGCCGGCCTGACCTGATGGCGGCAGTGGAGAAAATCGGACTGCCTTGCGTCCTAAAGACCCGTCGCTTCGGATATGACGGAAAAGGCCAGGCCGTTTTAAGGTTCCAGGAGGACATGGAGCGGGCGTGGCAGGTGCTGGGTGGTTCCGAGCTGATATGCGAAGGCTTCGTGCCTTTCCAGGCAGAATGCTCGATTATCGCCGCACGTGGCCGGGATGCCCGGACCGTTTACTGGCCATTGACGCGCAATTTACACCGTGGTGGTATCCTGGCGATCAGCAAGGCCCCGGCTTTTGACCTGGACTTACAAAAGCGTGCGGAAGCGATGATCAAGAGTCTGATGGATCACCTCGAATATACCGGTGTGATGGCCCTGGAGTTATTTCTAATCGATGACCAGCTACTGGCCAACGAGTTTGCTCCAAGGGTGCACAACTCCGGCCATTGGACCATTGACGGCGCCCGGACATCCCAGTTCGAAAACCACTTACGCGCTATTTGTGCGATGCCGTTGGGTGGCGCCCATGAGGTTTTTCACACGTTGATGTTCAACCTGCTGGGTGAAATGCCGGCATTTGCCACGCAGCAATCCGCAGGATCAT
>DATCZY010000030.1:0-7286 GCA_036525655.1 Lysobacterales bacterium
CTGATGGACTTATCGCCCGGTGGGATAACCTGCCCTTGCAGTCCGGTATCCGCAGGTTCAACCGTGAGGATCATACTTTACTCCGGCCAGGCGCAGGAACGACGGGTAACATTGCAAGCGGGCGCCCATTGAATCAACCACCGACCTTATTGCCCGTTACAAGCATATTGCTGATCGCCTTGGGGTACGAACCGAGCACCCGGGTCAAACTGGCCTGTTCCTGCATCTCCGCCAACGCCGATTTTAGTGGTTCGGTCTCTGCATGGCCATCCACGTCGATAAAAAACACGTAGGACCAGCGACCGGCCCGGGCGGGACGCGATTCGATCCGGCTCATGTTCAATGAATGACGCGCGAGTGGCGTAAGCAATGAATGCAAGGCGCCAGGGCCTTCATCACCGGCCAGCAACAGCGAGGTTTTGTCATCGCCCGAGGGTGTCAGCAACTGCCGTCCGATCACCAGGAAGCGCGTCGCGTTGTCGGCTCGGTCTTCGATACGCGCGAACAACACGGGCACGCCATAAATTTCGGCCGCAGACTGACTGGAAATGGCCGCCGCATCCGGTGAGTGCCGCACACGTCTTGCCGCCTCGGCGTTACTGCTAACAGCAATGCATTCCGCTTCGGGCAGGTGCTGCCGAATCCAGTTTTTACACTGCGACAGTGACTGCTGGTGCGAATAGATGCGTTCAATCTGCGCCAGGCTTTTTGCCTGGCTCAACAGATTGTGGTGAATGGCCATTTCGATTTCACCGCAAATCTTCAGATCAGAATCTACAAATCTGTCCAGCGTATGGCTGACAATTCCCTGGTTGGAATTCTCGACCGGGACCACGCCGAAGTCCGCCTCGGACGATTCCACCTGTGCAAATACATCATCGATACCGGTCACCCCGAGGGCTTGCACCGAGTGTCCAAAATGCTGGTTGACCGCCTGTTGCGTGAAAGTGCCTTCCGGGCCGAGATAAGCGATTTTCAACGGTTCCTGTTGCGCCAGGCAAACGGACATGATCTCCCGGAACAAGCGCAACATCTCGGCATCGCTGATCGGACCTTCATTGCGCGAAACGACCGCCCTTAGGACCTGGGCTTCGCGCTCGGGCCGGTAGTAATCAACCGCATGGTCGAGTTGGCCTTTTGATTCGCGCACCGCCTGCGCCAAACGGGCGCGCGCACTGATCAGCGCCTGGATTTGTGCATCAAGCGCGTCGATCTCCTGTCGCACTTCATCCAGCGTGGCGTGGTCACCATGGTTCGCCCCTGGCTTTTTATTATCCATCAACCTGCTTTTCTCTCGAATTCCTTCATGAACCCTATCAAAGCCTTAACCCCTTCGATCGGCATGGCATTGTAAATGCTGGCACGCATGCCGCCCACCGAGCGGTGACCTTTCAAGCTGCTCAGACCGGCGGCCTCGGCTTCGGCAATAAAACGTCCGTGCAATGATTCATCCACTATCTTGAATGGAATATTCATATGCGAGCGGAATTCCGGCGGTATGTCATTCAGGTAAAACGAACCCTGGTCAAGGTACTCGTAAAAGGTATCGGCCTTGTGCTGGTTGAGCTGCGCCATGCGCTCAACACCGCCACTGGCTTCAACCCAGTCAAACACGAGACCGGCGATATACCACGCATAGGTTGGCGGCGTATTCAGACGTGAACCTTGCTGGTGCTGAATTTTCCACGATTGCAAGTCAGGAATACCTGGCGGCAAATCCTGCAACAGGTCTTTCCTGACGATCACCACGGCCAGACCCGCCTGGCCGATGTTTTTTTGCGCACCGGCATAGATGACACCGAATTTACTGACATCAATGGGTCTCGAGAGGATGTCGGAAGACATGTCGGAGACCAGCGGCAGGTTACTTTCGGGCGGCTGCCTGAATTGCACGCCGGATATGGTTTCATTGCTGACGTAATGCAGGTAGGAGGGGTTGCCCTCAATTTTCCATTCACTGCGGGGCGGAATCGATTTGAAGCCGGCCGCTTCACTGCTGGCGGCAAGCTGGGCAAGCCCCATACGCTGCGCGGTACTGAAAGCTTTTTTGCTCCAGCTGCCATCGACGATATAGGCGCCCGGCCGTTCGCGAGTGGCCAGGTTCATTGGAACCTGGGCGAACTGCGCGGTCGCACCACCGGCGAGAAACAGAATGGCATAATCATCCGATATGGACAGTAGCCTACGCAGGCAGGCATCTGTTCTGTCTGCCACTTCATCAAAAGCCGCACTGCGGTGGGATATTTCCATCACCGACATGCCGAGACCGTGATAATCCAGCATCTCATCACGCGCTTTTTCGAGTACGGGCAAGGGCAAGGTCGCCGGGCCGGCGCAAAAATTGTAAATTCGTGTCATTGGGTTAAACCACTCATAAGAAAGTCTGTTTCATCGCTGCATGATAAGGCCTGCAGAGCCTGTCTGCCATAGCAAAGCAGGCGAATCAGCCGGTCAATCTCGCCCTTTCGGCAAGGCTGTTTTCACGCTTGGCCTGATCGGATCGCCTGATCTGTAACTCTTCCAGGTACCCATCTTCGACACCCGTGACATATTCACCCGAAAAGCAGGACGTATCGAACCGTGTGATATCCGGGTTACCCTCCCGGCAGGCTTCGATCAGGTCATCCAATCCCTGGTAGATCAGGCGGTCGGCACCCAGGACTTCTTGGATCTGCTTTTCGTTACGGCCATTAGCGATCAGTTCAGAGGGTGCGGGCATATCGATGCCGTAAATATTCGGGTAACGCACGGGTGGTGAGGCCGAGGCGAAATAAACCTTATTGGCGCCGGCATCGCGGGCCATCTGGATAATCTGTTTTGATGTTGTTCCCCTGACAATGGAATCATCCACGAGCAGGACATTTTTACGACGGAACTCCAGGCCGACGGCATTCAGCTTATGCCGGACCGAACGATTACGCTGCTCTTGTCCCGGCATGATGAAGGTGCGACCGATATAGCGATTCTTGATAAAACCTTCGCGATACTTGACGTTCAATTCATAGGCCAGGGGCAATGCTGCCGTCCGGCTGGTATCGGGAATAGGTATGACTACATCGATATCATGATCGGGCCACTCCCGCAGTATCTTCCGGGCCAGCGCCTGACCCATACGAAGGCGGGCCTTGTAGACCGAAATCTTGTCGAGCATGGAATCGGGTCGGGCAAAATACACGTACTCGAAAATGCATGGACTGGCGGGCTCCGCGTACTGGCTCTCATGGGTGTGCAGTTCGCCATCCAGCGTGATGAATACGCATTCGCCGGGTTTCAGATCACGCATCAGGGTGAAGTCCAGCGTATCGAGGGCCACGCTTTCAGATGCGATCGCGTACTCCCTGCCCTTGTCCGTATCTTTATAACCCAGCACAGCGGGGCGTATTCCATGCAGATCACGGAAGCCCAGGATACCCTTACCGCTGATCATCGCGATCACGGAATACGCGCCCTTACAGCGTTGATGCATTCCGTCAACGGCCGCGAAAACATCTGTCGGCCGCATACCGGCCGGACCCAGGCGGTGTAATTCATGCGCAAAAACATTCAGCAGCACTTCGGAATCCGACTCGGTATTAAGATGGCGGCGATCGCTGGCGAATAACTCCCTTTTCAGGGATGTCGCGTTGATCAGGTTGCCATTGTGTCCAAGTACGATGCCGTAAGGCGAGTTGACGTAGAACGGTTGCGCCTCATCGAGATTATCAGATCCTGCAGTGGGGTACCTGACGTGGCCGATACCAACCGTACCCTTTAACTTTGTCAGTTCGGTATGCGGAAAAACATCGGCAACCAGGCCATTTCCCTTGCACAACCGTATCTTGTGACCGTCGAGCGTGGCAATGCCGGCCGCGTCCTGTCCGCGATGCTGCAAGATGGTCAACGCATCATAGAGTAAGGGCGTAACTGCCTCCTTACCAACAATACCAATGATTCCACACATTCAGAATTTCCTTGCTTTGACGGGAATAGTCGCGCGCGCATTCTACCATGCTATACGCTCTCGGCCGCGACTAGTTTTCCGGCATTTTCGTCCGGGTTTAACTGCATATGCTCCAGGATGTAGTCCGGCAAAAACTGCGCAGACCATTCGGCCAGGGGCATCAGGCTTTGTATTGTTCTGGATTGTTGCCACCATTGGTCCTGCGGCACCGGTGTAAGCCCTGCAACGAGCATGATGGCGAGCACGAGAGCCACCCCCCTGACACCTCCAAAAACCCCGCCTAACAGGCGGTCTGTGCCACTCAGACCGGTTTTCTCAACCAGCTTTCCGATCAGATACGTCAACAGGCCGCCCACCAGCAGTACCGAGAGAAAAAGGCCGGCAAAGGCCAGCGACGTGCGCGCTGACGGCAAGTCAATGTGGTTCTCAAGCAGCATGGCCAGCGCACCTGAATACTGAAAAGCAACCAGGAAGGCAGCCGCCCAGACAAACAGCGAAAACGCCTCTTTTACAAAGCCCCTGATCGCACCTACCAGCATGGAAATGGCGATAATGGCAAGTACGGCGTAGTCAGCATACTGCATTGGCTATCCGGCTATTCCTGCGTTGTTACAAATGCATCGAGATGATGTTCGGCTTTGACATTGCGCGCCAGTTCGGCAGCCCGGTCACGATCAAGCTCAGGTCCAATACGAACCTTGTACACCGCACCGCCGGCCGAGCTTACCTTCTCCGAGAAAGCACTGAGACCGGCCAGGCGTAATTTTGCCACCAGGTCTTCCGCGCTCGCTGAATTGCTGAAACTGCCAACCTGGACAACCCAACGCACCAGCGGATCCGAAGGTGTTGAAACAGGCGCGCTTTCATCCGGCCTCAAATCCAGCACGCGTGGCGTCAAATCGGACATTTTCGCACGCAGACTGGAGACAAGCGCATCGGCTTCGGGACGTTTCTCGTAAGGACCGGCGCGCACCCGGTACATGCGGCCGGACGGACGGTCAACAACATCCAGCAATACCGGCAGTTTTTCGGCTTTCAGCACGTCCGCCAGGGTATTGGCGTTCTTTTCATTACTGAAGCTGGCCACCTGAACGAGGTAACGCGGTGTGTTCTCAGATACACCGGTGTCTTCGGTAATTTCCAGGTTTTTATCCGGCGCTGCGCTCAAGGTGATCGAGGCCACTTCCGGTGCTTTAAGCACGGTGTCTGCAGTTGCCTTGTTCTCGTCAACCACAACTTCGGCGATCGTCATATCGTCAGGACCTGTTGTTGCAACTGGGGCTTCATCACTGCCGGTTTCTGCTTGTGGGCTGGATTCCACGGTTTCCACACCGGCAGATACAAGATCATCTTCTCCTGCTTGAGCCTCTTGTGCCGCATCCGTCACATTGTCTTGATCCGGTTCCTGCGTTGTCGCCGGAGCAGGCCTGGATGGAACGCCGACCGGAAAACGACGGGTTTCAATGGATAATTCGTCGGGCTTTGGCGGCAGTTCAATCTGGCTGGATTCGTGCTTGAGCGTGTCAGAACGCCCGCTAAGCAACATCGGCAACACGATCACTGCAAGAATAATCAATACACTTGCCCCGACAAGTCTTTGTTTTAGTGCTTTATCCATTTGGCTTTTCTCGTACAACCTGACCAGCTTTGACAACGCTGATTCTATCAGCATCATGCCTGACTTGCTGCAAGCGGTTTTTCAACCAGTCGGCAGCGGCCGCAACGGTCGTAAACGAACCGAATACGAGGATCGTTTCATGTTCATCGGCACTTGCAAGCGCGGCTTGCATGGCGTCACCCAAAGGCCCGAAAGCGCTGACTTGCACAGTGGGCAGTGCCGTTTTCAAACGTTGGGCCAGACGTTCCCCGGACTGTCCCCGTGGACCCGGTGAATCGGCACACAACCAGCGTTTGCAAACCCGATCCATCGCCAGCGCGACGGCCTCTGCGGACTTATCCGCCAGCATCGCCAGCACGCAGGTCGTGTTGGACCGCCCGCTGTCTTTCAAAAATGCAGCCAGTGCTTCTGCCGCCAGTTCGTTGTGTCCCACATCCAGCAGTATCTCCGGTAAAGAAGACACTTTCTGAAGACGGCCGGGCACCGTGCAAGCCCGGATTGCGCCGGATACTTCATTGGCTTTCAGCGCGCTATCGGGGTTCATTACAACCAGGGCGGCTAATGCCGCGGCAAGGTTATCAAGCTGGTGTTTCCCGCCCATGGATGGCGGCGAGACCTCGAATGCCAGATCACCCATTGAGAACCGCAACAAGCCGGTTCCGGAGTCCGGGCCTCCGGTGAGGTCAAAATCTCTGCCCCGCACATACAAGGGTGCATGCAGATCGGTGGCAGTTTGCAGTATCGGCGCCGGCGGATTTACTTCACTACAAACGACCGGGGCGCCGTAACGAATAATACCCGCCTTCTCGCTTGCGATAGAGTCCAGGTCAGGCCCGAGGAACTCCTGGTGATCCAGACCAATGGGAGTGATCACGGCGCAATCCGCATCGACCAGATTGACCGTGTCCAGACGGCCGCCCAAACCAACCTCCAGCACGGCGCAGTCCAGATCAGCCTGGCTCAGAATCAGCAACCCGGCCAGAGTGGTAAATTCGAAATAGGTCAGCGAAACCCCTTCGCGGGCCGCTTCAACCTGTTCAAAGGCACAGACCAGGCTTTCATCAGAGACCGGTTCACCCATAACGCTGATGCGCTCGTTAAAGCGGAAAATATGCGGGGATGTAAAAGCACCATAAGACTGGCCCAGGCCGCCACTCATTGCCGCCAGGTAAGCAACCGTTGATCCCTTGCCATTGGTGCCGGCCACGGTATACACCTTGTTCGCCGGTCTGGGTGAACCCATGCGTTGATAAACGGCGCCACACCGGCCAAGACCGAGTTCAATCGCCTGCGGATGGCGTTTCTCGAGTAAGCCCAGCCACGCGTCGAGATTCATGATAGTCGCTGTTTTTTAACTGCTGAAAATCAACTTCGCATCAATTCGCCACTGACCGGACGCGGCAGTCTGCCGGCGCTCAACAGTGCCAGCACTGCGGCAAGTTCATCACGCATATTGCGCCGGTCGACAATCATGTCAATCGCACCTTTTTGCATCAGGAACTCGCTGCGTTGAAAGCCCTCTGGCAGTGTTTCGCGAACGGTCTGCTCAATAACCCGCGGTCCTGCGAAACCGATTTGCGCCATCGGCTCCGCCACGTTGATATCACCCAGCATGCCCAGGCTGGCGGATACACCACCCGTGGTCGGATGGGCCAATACCGAGATGAATGGAATACCCTGTTCGCTTAACCTGGCCAGCACCACGCTGGTTTTCGCCATTTGCATCAG
>DATCZY010000031.1:0-7250 GCA_036525655.1 Lysobacterales bacterium
GGCAGCGTATCGCCTGTGCTGGTTTCACGCGCCTGGTGAACATCGTATTTCCAGCGGCAGCTATTGGTGCACGCTCCCTGGTTTGAGTCACGGTGCGACATGTAACCCGAGAGCAGGCAACGCCCGGAATAAGCGATGCACAATGCACCGTGAACGAATGTCTCGAGCTCAATGTCCGGGCATTGTTCGCGGATTTCCCCAATCTCCTTCAGGGAAAGTTCGCGCGACAGGATGATGCGTTTGAGCCCCATCGACTGCCAGAATTTTACCGCCGCATAGTTCACGACGTTGGACTGGACGGATAAATGGATGGTCTGTTGCGGCCAGCGCTCACGCACCATCATGATCAGCCCCGGGTCGGACATGATCAGCGCGTCCGGTCGCATCCCGATAATGGGTTCGAGGTCGTTGATATAGGTTTTCAGCTTGGCGTTATGCGGTGCGATGTTGCTGGCGAGGAAAAACAGCTTGCCCATCGAGTGGGCCTCCTCGATACCTTTGCCCAGTATGTCCTCCTTGCTGAATTCATTGTTGCGCACGCGCAGGCTGTAACGGGGCTGACCCGCGTACACCGCATCCGCGCCATAGGCATAGGCAAATCGCATGTGGTCCAGGGAGCCGGCAGGGGACAGGAGTTCTGGTCTTTTCATCGGGACAGGTCGTAAAATAGGATATGCCGATTTTACAGGATTGGATCAGGTAGCGGGCACTTTGCCTGCATGCAGATACGCCGATGTTGAAACCTGTCGGTTAATCACATTTTGGAGAAGATTCATGAGAGACCTTGGTAAACATATTGCAACCGGTGTGGTGACCGTTATTGCAGGCGCTGTCCTGTCGATAAGCGCACAGGCTGAAGAGGACCACGGCCACGGACCTGTGCCGTTTTCGGTTTTTGACATGGATCAGAACGGCTCCATCAGCGAAGCGGAGTTTTATTCCGTCCGTGAACAACGCATGGCCGCCAGGGCGTCAGAGGGTAAAAAGTTGCGTTGTGCAGAGGGTGCGCCATCATTTGCAGACCTCGATACGGATGCCAGCGGCGGACTGAATCCGGATGAACTGATCGCGGGACAGAAAGCGCACAAGGAAAAATGCCGTGCGAAGGGGCATGGCGAAGAGCAGGGCGAGGACATGAAACACCGTGGTCCTGCATTCTCCGATTTCGATCTTGACGCAGATGGATTTATCTCGGAAACCGAGTTCAATGAAGGCCACGCCAAGCGCATGGCGGAAATGGCGGTCCAGGGTCGCCCGATGAAACATGCCGGCGAGTGTCCCGGCTTTTCAGGTATAGACACCGATGCTGATGGCAAGATCAGCGAAGGCGAGTTTTCCGCCCACCAGGCGGCTCATCATAAGCAAATGCAGGAAAACCAGCAAAAGCAGGATTGACCGAGCCGGCCCGGCGATACAGGTGGAACGCCGGGCTATTTGGCGGTTTTGCTCACCACGGATGGTTTTGCAAGATTCAATCGGTTATCGCTTCAGGACTTGTAGTGGCCGGCGAGGGCATCATCGATTGCATTCAATGTTGCCTCATCCAGCCTGATACCGGATGCCGACGCGTTTTCCAGCACCTGGGCCGGTCTTGATGCGCCGATAATCGCCGACGCCAGGTTGGGCTCGCGCAGGACCCAGGCAAGTGCGAGTTGCGTCATGCTTATGCCCAGGTCCATTGCGATTTGCCGCAGGCGCTCGACGCTTTCAAGCAGGTCATCCTCGAGCCAGTTATCGATAAATATATTCATTTTCGGGTTCATCGCACGTGAATCCACGGGTGGTTTTTTACCCACGCCATATTTGCCGGTGAGCACGCCCTGGGCAAGCGGTGACCATACGATCTGGCTGATTCCGTTATCTGCGCACAGCGGAATGACATCGGCCTCGGGGACACGGTAAAGCATGGAATACTGGGGTTGGCTGGATACGAACGACACGACATCCGGGATATCCATCGCCGCCTGGATCTGTGGCGCGGTCCACTCGCTGAATCCAACGTAGCGGACCTTTCCTGAGTTGACCACTTCGGTGAGCGCACGCATGGTTTCTTCCAGAGGTGTGTTCTCGTCGTAGCGGTGGCACTGGTACAGGTCGATGTAATCGGTGCGCAGACGCCGCAGGGAATCATTCAGCTGTTTGTGAATTTGATTGGCTGACAATCCCTGGTCGGTGTCGCTCATGGGAAAGAACAGCTTGGTGGCCAGGATATACGAATCGCGGGCGTGGCCTTGCAATGCCTCACCCAGGAAAGATTCCGCCGCACCCTTGCCATAGACGTTGGCGGTATCGATAAAGTTGATACCGCAATCGAAAGCGGCGTGCAGGCAGGCGCGCGACTGGTTGGCCTCCACCCCGACCCCGTAAGTCAGCCACGAACCCAGGGCGATTTCCGAAACGGTCAGATCGCTGTTACCCAATTGACGATAGAGCATATGTGTTTCCTCTGGGCTGCGTTTGAACCCGGCTGTTGCAAAGACAGCCTAGCTTACCAATATTTACATGTAAGGCCGTTGATTTTTTGTCGGGCACAAGCGGCCGCGGTGCGTATTCGATAAAAGCATGTTACCGGTGTAGACTTTCCTGCACCGATTCGTATCAAGGTTTTTTTATGAGCGTGACCCCTTTAGGAGAATGGCTGTTCAGATCACTGTTCTGCGTGGCGTTAACAGCGGTGAATACAGGGGTGTTCGCCGCTGATTGCGGGTCGATGCCAGTCGCCTATACGGCCAACTATTCGGTCACCCGCAACAACGACAAGGACGGCGCTATGCAGGTGGTGCTTCAGCGCCACGCCGATAATACCTACAGTTACCGCATGGACACCCGTGTGCAGTGGGGTATCTTTACCGCGCAAATCGAGCAACAGTCCGATTTCAGTTGGCGTGACGGGGTGATCTTCCCCGGCAGCTTTCAACTGACGCAAAAGGTTAGCCTGTATAAACGCAGTGAAACGGCGGAGTTCGACTGGGTGTCCATGAAAGCCACGGGCACCAAGAAAAGACGTGATTTTGAAGTGGACCTGCAGGCGGGTATGCAGGACAAGTTGACCATTTACCTGTTGCTGGCGCGATCCGTGTGTGAAGGCAAGATTCCGGTGGAGGCCGATGTTGTCAGCGGTCCCGTGTTGAAGCGTCACAGCTATCAACTGGTGGCAACTGAAACGCTGGACACGGTCCTGGGTCTATTACCGGTCTTGCAATTCAGGCGTGGCGCAACTGATGATGAAAAGCAGACCGACCTGTGGCTCGCCGAAGCGTTGCGTTTCCTCCCTGTAAAGCTGGTTTACCGCGATGAAAACGAAATTACCGTCATGCAAATCGAAAATATTTCTTTTGCGCCTGCCGATTAAGTATTTTGTTTTCGATTACAATCCCGCTCCCGAACCGTTCCGGTAAATTGATATGACCCATTCACCCGGCGCCACATACCCGGTTTGCCTGTTGAAGTGAGTATCCTCAGTCCGGGCCTGAACTGCGTTTCGTCAGCATCCTGAAATAGTATTGCGGAAACCAGCGCTTCAGACGCCAGGCGCTGCGCGTCTGGGCATGAGTCAAGAGCAGGAACTGATTCCTGCTGACAGCGTTGGCGATGTCTTCGGCGACCTGCTCGGCGCTTACACCGGAGGTCTCCATCCAGTTGGTCACCTTGGCGTGGGCGTCGGGCCGGCTCGAGCGGAATGTGTCCAGCAACCCGGTTTTGACAAAAGCGGGGCAGGCGACCGTGACGCCGACACCATGGGGGTGCATTTCGGTGCGCAGTGCTTCCGACAGGGCCACCACACCTGCCTTGGCCACGCCGTAGGCGGCGATGAAGGGCAGGCCGGCCAGACCCGCGAAGGATGAAATATTGACGATGTGGCCCACCTTTTGTTTTTTCATCAGACCGGCGAACTGGTGGCAACCGCGTACGACACCCACAAGGTCGATATCCAGCACCCAGGTCCAGTCTTCCATGCTGGTCTCTTCGACATTGCCGGCAGCGGCCACCCCGGCATTGTTGACCAGCACTTCGAGACCACCCCAGCGCTGCTGCACCTCGGTCTGCAATTGATGCCAGTGCTCTGCGCTGGTGATGTCCAGGGGAATGGCAAAGCTTTCCGCGCCATGTGCATCGATTTCCGATAGTGTGCGGCGTGCGCGTTCTTCATCGATGTCAGTGACCGCGACACGCCAGCCCCTCGACGCATACAGACGCGCCAGTGCCGCGCCAAAACCGCTTCCGGCGCCGGTGATTGCAATGGTGTTTTTCCAACTGGCTTGTGTCATTAAAGGTTCCTGTCAGTGTTTTTGGCCGCTGTGCCAATGGACTTTAAACTGCGCGTATTGCCGGGTTCAAGTTTACTGCAAAATACCAGTTGAGCAGTCCGTACCCGTTCAATGTCGGCCCGGCGCGGTCTGGCGACGCTTATTTTCGGTTGATCGGTTCTGCAGGATTTTTTTGTGACCAAATCCGCTCCGGCCATATCCAATACCGTAACCATTAGGATGATGCAGGTCGATCTTTCCTTGACGGCTCGCGTAGCTGAAGCGCCGCAGACCTTACTGTGTTTGGTTGAACTGGTACAGAATAAATAGAAGAGACGGAGCGAGGCGGAAACTATTTGCCGGTCTCTCCCTTATCTTTCTCTTTCGCAGCCTGCACAGGCGTCGCCGAAGCCAGAAGTCCCGGGGTATTTTTTGCCACGAGAAAATTGGCAGTCATTTCTGCAATATCCCGGGAGTCTGGCGTTGGAGCTATCAGGAGAAATAGCAAGGCGGTTAGAATCAATGTCGGTTTGATCATACTGCGGGGCGCGCAGAGGATTTCCGATTCAGACTTCCTGTCCGGATGATCGGCAAGCGCAACGACCTGCCAACGACGCGAAGATCCATTTCGTTCGTTCATATCAAAATTATGTTCCCAATCATGCACATGTACACCTGTAAGTTTTGACAGGCTTTTATATGCCCAGCGTCCTGGCGATCTGTTCGATCTGTTCTTGGGTCTGGTTATCCACGCTTGCGATTTTCCCCCAGTCTCGTTCGGTCTCCGAGCCAATCTTGTGCGTTGCATCGATGCCCATCTTGCCGCCCAGGCCCGCCTTGGGGCTGGCGAAATCCAGGTAATCGATCGGTGTGTTTTCAACCAGCACGGTGTCGCGGACGGGATCGGATCGCGTTGAAATGGCCCAGATCACCTCTTTCCAGTTACGGATATCAATGTCGTCATCGGTCACGATAATGGTCTTGGTATAAGTGAACTGCCGCAACCAGGACCATATTCCGAACATGATCCGGCGTGCGTGGCCGGGGTATTGCTTGCGAATGCTGACGATGGCGACGCGGTAGGAGCAGGCTTCCGGTGGCAGGTAGAAATCCGCCACCTCGGGAAACTGTTCCTGCAACAGCGGGATGAACATCTCGTTCAGGGCTGAAGCCATGATCGACGGTTCGTCTTCGCCGGGCTTTCCCATGTAGGTGGTCAGGTAGACGGGGTTTGCGCGTTGGCTGACACGTTCCACCGTGAATACCGGAAATTCGGCACGTGAGTTGTAGTAGCCGGTGTGGTCGGCAAAGGGTCCTTCCATGGCCATTTCATCGGCGTGGATAACCCCCTCAAGAACGATTTCGGCCCCGTGTGGTACGGGCAGGCCGCTCTGCGTGGAGGTTACGACCCTGCTCCTGCGTCCACGCAAAAGACCGGCGAACTGGTATTCCGACAATGTGTCCGGTATCGGTGTGACTGCCGCCAGCAGGGTTGCCGGGTCGGCGCCGATGACAACAGCCACGGGGAACGGTTTGCCGGGGTTGGCCTGTTGAAATTCACGCAGGTCCTGCGCGCCGCCGCGGTGTGGCAGCCAGCGCATGATCAGTTTGTTTTTGCCGATGAGTTGCTGACGGTAGATGGCCAGGTTGACCCGCGGTTTGTTGGGGCCACGGGTAATCACCATACCCCAGGTGATCAGGCGGCCGGCGTCATCCGGCCAGCATGTCGTTATGGGCAGGTTTTCGAGATCGACGTCGGGGCCTTCGATGACGTTTTCCTGCCATGGTGCGCTGTCCATGATCCTGGGTGTGATATGCGCCAGGCGCGCAAACCCGGGCACGGAATCGAGTGCCGACTGGCGGTTTTCGGGCAGATGCGGGTTCCTGAGAAAGGCGAGGTCGCGTCCCAGTTCAAACAGGTCCTGACGTTTTTCGAGTTCCAGGGCGGCAAGCACCCGCTGCTCATTGCCAAACAGGTTGGCCAACACCGGCACACCGAAACCCGTGGGGTTTTCAAATAATAGCGCCGGACCGTTATTGACCAGACTGCGGTGGCTCAGAGCGGTAATCTGCAGGTGCGGCGATACCGCCTGTGGCACCTTTTTTAACTGTCCGCCGGCAGACAGTGTCTCTGCGAACTGCTGCAGGTCTCCCCAGGCCTTGCGGTTCACCTGTCGATGGTGGTGATCAAGAAGCTTGTTGATTCGCATGAATGGCTCCGACACCCAGTTGCATACCGGCCTGTTCAACGAGATAGCCGTTGCACGCTCCGAGTGGTAACAAGCCGAGCAGGTCCTCGCCCAGTTGTCCGGGATCGGCGCCGTTGCGGCCAGCATCAAAAATATCGACGATATCCATGGTGTGGTGGTGCTGGGGGCTTATCCGCAGGACGTCCACCGCCAACGCCTCGAGTTCGGGCAGTTGATCCAGCACTTGGTGGGTCAGCGCAGACTGTGTCTGGATACCATTGAGTACGAGGAAATCCTGCCCTTCCCGGGTTCTCAGCAAACTGCCATCGGGATAGTCAAGGCACTTGAAGTGGCAGTCATCCTTGGGCAGGTTGTGGGAACGCGCCGTATAGCAGCGGGCCGAGTAAGCCAGCGGCAGCCGGCCCAGTGCAAATACTTCGGTTTCAATGCCCGCAGGCCGTTGTGCCTGCAGATCCTTCAAGGTCTCCAGTCCGAGTTCAACCGGTAGCACCCAGCGTTTCAGGCCCTTGTTTGCGAACAGTTGCAGGCTGCGGGAATTGTAGATATTCACACTGGGCCCCGTGACGAAGTTGCGGCCTGCGTCGATGAGCAACTGAACCGCCGAAATATCGTTGGCTTCGACCATGAAGCTGTCGTTATTGCACAGCTTTTTCAGACTGCTGATCTCCGAGGCAGCCTCCAGCAGGGTCAGTGAAGACAGGATCACTTCCTTGCCGCTTTGTTGCAGTTCCCTGCCGATGGCCAACCAGTCTTCCATCTTGACCAGTCGTCGTTTGGAGCAGATGACCTCACC
>DATCZY010000032.1:0-2919 GCA_036525655.1 Lysobacterales bacterium
GATGCTGGAGGCCGGCGTCAGCATCGCCGTTGACGAGACGATTTCCATTGGCCTGGTCAGCGTGTTACAGCAGACTGAAAACCTGATTAAGCTCTTGCTGTATGTTGCAGGTGGCGTCGTGCTGGTGGTTTCGGTATTCAGCATCCGCCGCTCGTGGGCGTTGCCGGTGGCCTCGATCAGCCTCGTGATTGCTTTCTATGCCATCACGGCCGTCAAGGGCCAGTCTGTTCCGGAACTGGTCCAGCAGGGCTGGTTGTTCGCCATCCCGGTCGATAACCTCGGCGCGCTCGGCATCCTCAAGGGACTCTCGTTCAGCCAGGTCGACATCTCGTTCGTGTTGTCCGTGGTGCCACAGATTCTGACCATCGCTTTCCTCGCCCTGCTGACTCAGTCGATGTCGTTATCGGTGCTGATGGCATCGGGCAGTCAGGATCTCGATACCTCTTCCGAGATGGCGGATCTGGGTGCCGGCAATGTGCTCAATGCGCTGATAGCCAGCCCGCCCGGCTCCACCGACCTGGTCGGAACGATATTGTTCGAGAAGTTCGGCGCGTCCAGCCGCTGGATGCCGATCATTTCCAGCATCATTTGTATCGTGATGGCCGTGGTAGGCAGCATCATCATCCCCTGGATGCCCAAGCTGCTGGTCGGCGCCATTGTGTTCATGTTCGCTTATCAGCTGTTTCACGAGTGGATGTATGAAAAAGTCCGCGGTTTCCAGCCGATCGATTTCGCCATCGCCCTGATCATTCTGGGCACAGTGATCTTCTTCGGCTTTATGCAGGGCATCGGAGTGGGCTTGATGTTGGCCCTGCTGTTGTTCGTGCTGCGCTACAGCATGATCTCCGCGATCCAGGGGCAGTATTCGCTGGCCAGCCACCGCAGTTCGGTGGAGCGCGGACAGACCGGCAACATGGTGCTGGACAAGCACGGCGGCGAGTGCCTGGTCTACAGCCTGCGCGGCTTCCTGTTTTTCGGCACCGCCAATGCGATACTCGACACCATCCGCGATGACGCCAAAGTGCGGACTGCCAATTATCTCGCCATCCTGCTGGACCTCAAACGGGTCACCGGAATGGATATATCCGCGCTTAACACTTTCGTCCAGATCAAAGCCCTTTGCGAGATGTCCGGGGTGAAGCTGATCTATTCCGGGGTCGAGCCCGAAATACGCAAGAGTCTCCTGATGCTTGAGGCCGTCAGCCTTGAAAACAACGAGCCGCTGATTTTTCCGGATGCCGACTACGCAATCGAGTACCAGGAAGACCTGATCCTCGAAAAGTATGAAAACAGTGACGGAGAGTCCACCATCGAGGACCACCTGAAGAACATCTTCGACGACAGTGAGAAAGTTGAATTGCTGATGTCCGCAATGGATCGGATCGAAGTCGAGGAAGGCGAAAAGCTGTTCGAACAGGGTGACAAGGACACCGGCCTGTTCATCCTCGACCGGGGGTCGATGACCGCGTTGATCAAAACCGAAGAGGACGGCTGGAAGCGGGTCAAAAAATTCCGCCCCGGTTCCCTGATTGGTGAAATGTCAGCCTACACGCAAGACCGGCTGCGCACCGCCCTGGTGGTGGCCGACGAACCCTCGGTGCTGTTTCACCTGACCACCGAGAAGCTGGCCCAGCTCGACATGGAAAACCTGATGTTGACCGCTTCGATCCACGAACTGGTCGCCCGCACCCTCGGCAACCGCATCACCTACATGAACCGCCGCCTGTTCCTCGAACTGAAGTAACGTCAGGTATTCTGGCCCGAACCCGGTGCGGAACAGGACGATCGCCAGCGTCATCACGTTAGGGGCTTTCAAGGCCATTTCAAAAATATTCAGTACCCACCCCGGGCACGCAGGCTGAATAAAGCGAAATCATAACAGAGCGCCGCCATCCATATTTCGCTATAAATCGCCCTGTGAAAACCTTATGCTATTCAACTAAAATAAATGAGACAAAAAGGGGAAATTAATTGACTTTACTTGTCCAGATTACCGATACGCACGTTGTTGAAAGGGGCGCGTTGCTGTATGGCATGGCCGACACGGCGAGGCACCTGGCCGAGGCGGTGTCGCAGATTAACTCGATGCGGCCGCAGCCCGACCTGGTGCTGATCACGGGCGACCTGGTTGAGCGCCCGGGAATCCCCTCGTACAGCCACTTCCGGGACCTGATCGCACCGCTGGAGGCCCCGGTATACCTGATGCCCGGCAACCACGACGATCCCGCCATCATGAGTGAATTCTTCGGCGCCACCAACCTGTTTCCAGGCGCGCCGCCGCATTACCAGTATGCCATCGAGGGCCCGGATTTCCGCACCCTGATGCTGAACAGTCATTTCGACCGGAGCGAGCTGCCGTTTTTCGGCCCGCGCCGCCTGCAGTGGCTGCAGTCCGAACTGGAGAGCTCGGACCAGCCGACCCTGGTGGCCATCCACCACCCGCCGATGAAGACCGGCGTGGGGTTCATCGACATGGCCGGCCCGCAATGGTTCCAGGACATCGGCGAGTTGCTGAAGGACCATCCGCAGGTGATCAAGGTGATTTGCGGTCACGGCCACTTCGACCTCTGCGGAATGCTGGGCGCAGTGCCGGTGCAGATGTCCGGCGCCATTGCCCACCAGTTGATCGCCGGCCGGGTGATCGACATCGCGCCATCATTTGACCCCCTGCCGGCGCCGCCGATGCTGCACCACTGGGTCGACGGCGCCCTGGTGAGCGGTTACTACCCCTGGCCAAACGGCGTGGATGCCGAACGGATCGACAAGTCGTCCAACATGAGCTGGGAAGACCTGAAGAGCCGCATGCAGGGTTCGATGGTCGACGAAAAACCCCGGTGACCGGCGTCCGGATGTGTTCCTCGGCATCGTCGCCGAAACAGGGCCGCGATGTCGTTTAAGTCCTTTCTTTTAAAGGAAGTC
>DATCZY010000033.1:0-2735 GCA_036525655.1 Lysobacterales bacterium
CCCGGCTCTTCCTTCTCGACAAAGAGATACTCTCCCTTGTCCGTGGCCACCAGCTTGAGCGCTGTAACCTCAACGCCCTGGCCCCGGGCAAAGCCGATCGCGGCTTTGGTAGGCTTGCCTTCGGCGTCGTAAGCGATCTGCTTGGCC
The DNA here is from genome assembly GCA_036525655.1 of Lysobacterales bacterium. Lineage (GTDB taxonomy): Bacteria > Pseudomonadota > Gammaproteobacteria > Xanthomonadales > SZUA-36 > SZUA-36. Next base: position 148 of record DATCZY010000033.1, read on the forward strand.
GGGCCCATCGCCTCGGTGCGCAGCGTCGGCTGCTCCTCGGCAACACCCTGCACCGACAGGGCCAAACGCCGTGGCGTGGCAAATGTCTTGACTGCACCGAACTCGAGGCGCGCCGTCTCCAGCTCCTTGCGAATCATCCGTTCCAGGTCCGCCATCGCCTTCGGCAGAAATACCGCCGGAATCTCTTCTGTGCCTATTTCAAGGAATATTTCCTTAGCCATTCAAAACTCCAATTCTAGAACTCTTTTCAACGCCCGTTCGCGTTGCTCACTCAAGTCGCAAAGTCGCAGAGAAAAAGCATTCATAACGACTTAAAGGATGTACTTTGTTTTTCTGTGACTAATAATGCCTTTTTAGCATTTTCTTCTTTGCGTCTTAGCGCCTTCGCGTTGAGTTAAGGTCGTATCTTGCTTATTTTTTCAAAAGCGGGAAGCCCATTTTCTCGCGCTGGGCGACATAGGCTTCTGCACACAGCTTGGCCAGGTTGCGCACCCGGCCGATATAGTGGGCACGTTCGGTAACGGAAATTGCGCCGCGGGCATCGAGCATGTTGAACGAGTGCGAGCATTTCAGCACGTAATCGTAAGCCGGGAAAACCAGTTGCTTCTCGGCGAGCCGGATGCACTCCTTTTCGAACATGTCGAAAAGCTGCAGCATCATGCCGGTATCGGCTTCCTCAAAGTTGTACGTTGAAAACTCAACTTCGGTCTGGTGGTGCACATCACCGTACTTGATCCCACCGCCCCAGTCGAGGTCGTAGACGTTGTCGACGCCCTGAATATACATGGCGATCCGCTCGATGCCGTAGGTCAGCTCGCCGGGGATCGGCTTGAGATCGATGCCGCCGCACTGCTGGAAATAAGTGAACTGGGTGATTTCCATGCCATCCAGCCAGACTTCCCAACCAAGCCCCCAGGCGCCGAGTGTCGGCGACTCCCAGTCATCTTCGACAAAACGGATGTCGTGCTTGGCGGGATCGATGCCGAAGCTCTTCAGGGAATCGAGATAGAGCTCCTGGATATTCATCGGCGAGGGCTTGAGGATAACCTGAAACTGGTAGTAATGCTGCAAGCGGTTGGGGTTTTCCCCGTAGCGGCCATCGGTCGGGCGACGGGAGGGTTCAACATAAGCCACATTCCATGGCTCAGGGCCCAGCGCACGCAGAAACGTGGCCGGATGAAACGTGCCGGCCCCTTTTTCCGTATCATAAGGCTGCTGGATAATGCAGCCGTGATTGGCCCAGTAGTTCTGCAGGGCCAATATCAATTCTTGAAAAGTCACGATACCTCCCCGGACGGTTTACCCGTCAGGTTATTAGCTGCTCTCGACATGTTACATCGAGGTTTATAAACACCGTAAATTTTTACTCAAAATGAACCGGCTTCAGTGAACCTGAAAGCCGTATATTGTATACAAATCACAGGCTTGGCATCTTAGCTTGGGGGTCTTTTCCTGTCAAGGTTTCAGAACGTCTCGATTGACAGCAACAACCATTATTCTGGTGTCACATAAAGGTCTGTGTCACCAGGACAGGTTCAACTGTCTGACGGGCTGAAGCGATTGAGCATCTCCAGGCTTTTTAACGGCCTGTGCAGATGACAGTTCAAAGCATCATCCAACAACATTCGTCCTTCCTGGCGTGAAAGTGGGCTGAGATGAAAACCGGCGAAATGAGTGATTGGTGTCTGCAGAATCCGGCCAAAGGTTCCGAGCGTCATGCGATCAACCAGGAACTTGGCCCGACCACCGTCACATTCCCGGCACAGGCTGCCATTATTTGCCGCAGAGAAGCTCACCGGCCCATTGGGGAGCGCCCCGAAACAATCAGCACAATGTTGCAGGTGCGGGGCATAGCCCGCAATAGACAACAACCTGATTTCGAACAGCAAACGGGCTTCCACGGAAAAGCCATTGCCATCCAGATGATCGAGGAACGCCTGCAGCAGTTCAAAAACCTGGAGCCCGATCCCGGATTCGTCAAACAGGACGTCCGTCAGTTCGCATCCATATCCCGCCAGAGTGAGCGTTTCCAGATCCCGCCGGAGGCCGGACCTCAGTTTGACAAGCTCCGCATCACTCAGGCTGACCAGGTCACCGCTGCTTCTTGATTTCCAGTTGATTCTTACCTCGGCAAAGGGTTCCAGGGCGGCGCCAAAACGCTTCTGACTTTTGCGCGCAGATTTCGCGAAGCCTTTAAGTCGACCGTAATCCGGCGTCAAAAAAGTCACGATGCGATCGGCTTCGCCGTAATCGGTGTGGTGGAGGATGATTGCTGTTGAAATCTCAGATTTCATGGGACATAGATGACGCGGCCCGGGGTACGGACAATGAACACCTTCATTTTTCCTATGTCATCGTAAAAGAGAGATGAAGGCCGTCGCCGTCGCAAAGTAGATCAGGATACCGGTAATATCATTGGCCGTTTGCACAAAAGGCGTCGAAGCAATCGCCGGATCGATACCGAGCTTTTTAAATGCCGCCGGAGCGATCACCCCCATGGACGAGGCCACCGCCATAGCGACCACCATCGCCAGGCCAACCACGACCCCGAGATATGGGTTGCCATGCCAGAACCAGGCGACCACGCC
>DATCZY010000034.1:0-4681 GCA_036525655.1 Lysobacterales bacterium
AGCCGCCTCTGAGGTATCGTCGTAGTTCGCACTGGAAAATCCTGCGTACAGGATCTCAGCGCTTTCCCTGTCTCCTCCATCCAATGCAAAGATGATGCGGGCAAACCTCATGTCCGGCGTATCAGGCAGCTTCGCCAAAACGGCCTGCGCAGTTTTCATCTCATCATTTCGTTTCAGGAGCTCCGCATACGCCATGGCAATTTGTTCATCGGCAGGGTCAGTTTCCCAGGCCTGTTGATAGCGGCTCATTGCCAGCAGCCTGTCGCCAAGATTGACGGCAAGCCTGCCTGACCAGGCTAATATATCCGCCCTTTCCGGCGCCAGTTTTATGGCCTGATCGGCGAGCTCAAAAGCCTGCTCGAGGTCCCCGAAATTTGCCGCGAGACGGCTGCGGGCAAAAAGGGCACTAACGTTTGATCCACCGTCAAACTCCTCCAGCATCCTGTCCAGTATCTTATTGGCCCTGGCCTGGTCTTCCACCGGCGCCAACAGCGAGGTTACGATACGCCAACCCTGCTCCTGATCCTGCGCGGTCAATTCCAGTATACGTGAGAGCTGAAACTCGGCGCCTGCAAAATCACCGTCCCTTAACCTGGAACCAGCGGCCAATTCCCGGGCCTCAAGATTTTGGGAATCCAACATCGCCCAGCGATCGGAGGCCAGCGCGACCATCTGCCATTCTCCGGCAGAAACCGCGACCCTTGCGGCCCGCTCAGCGATTTCAGGATCGTCTGATTTAAGCGCAGCCTCGAGATATTCAGCCGCAGCACCGGAGAAATCCCCATCAGCACCAAGTACCTCCGCGGAAAAAACGTGATACATCACATCCGCATCAGTCGGTGGCAGATCAGCCTGCTGAACCTCTTGGATTGCAGGCTCCGCGAGGCTAGACGCAGTTTCGGTGTGCGTTACTGAGGGTGATTCCTGCACAGTTGAGCATGCCGTCATCAACAACATGACGAAAATGAACACGCAAGACACCCTTTTCATGAAACAATAGTCACAATTCATGAGACACAGGATAACCGCTTGAAGCCAGCTAACCAATCCCCGCGAGCGCGCAATGATCATAATCACTCGATAGACCGGTGTAAGAATATTACCGGACTTGAAATCGCCGTGATTGGCAAGCATATTTGTTAGGTTTTTAATTACAATAATAGCCCATGCCTCTCCTTATCACCGGAATCAGTCACCACACAGCAACGCTGGAAATTCGCGAGAAAATTGCGATCACGCGAATTGACTACGCCGAACGGGTCAAGGAGTTGCTTGAACTCGACGGCATCGAAGAAGTCGTAATTGTCAGCACCTGCAACCGAACCGAAATTTATAGCGTTGGTCCAAAACAAAGCCGCGAGCAGGTGCGTCGTTGGCTGCAGGCAAAAGGTGGTCTGAGCGAATCCGAAATGGACAAGCACTGTTATGTACACGAACGGGAAGGGGCCGCACACCACCTATTCCGGGTTGCGGGCGGGTTGGACTCGTTGGTCCTGGGCGAGTCACAAATCGTCGGTCAGCTGAAGGATTCCTGGCAAATGTCCGCCGAAGCGGGCGGTGTCGAAAAAGTCCTGGACCGTCTGTTCCAGCATGCATTCGCTACCGGCAAACGTATCCGCAGCAAAACCCGTATCGGTGAACACCCGGTTTCCGTCGCCTATACAACCGTCATGCTCGCAAAGCAAATTTTCGGCGACCTGGTCAGCAAAACCGTCATTCTCGTCGGGGCCGGTGAGATGATTGAGCTGTGCGGACGTCATCTGCATGACAAGGGCCTCTCAAGCCTGATCATTGCCAACCGCAGTATCGAACGCGCCAACGAACTGGCCGAACAATTCGGCGCATTCGCCGTTTCGTTGAACGACTTACCCGGCGTTTTGCACAGAGCGGATATCTTGATCAGTTCAACCGCCAGCCTGGAACCCGTCATTCACACCGCCACAGTCAAGGCAGCACTCAAACAACGGCGCAATCAACCCATGTTCATGGTCGATATCGCTGTCCCGAGGGATATCCATCCCGATGTCGGCAAGCTCGACAGCGTGTACCTCTACACGATTGACGATCTGCAAAAAGTCGTGGATGAAAACCTCTCTAAACGCAGCGAAGCCGCCGAGGCTGCCGGTAGCGATGTTGAAGAATCAGTCGATGAGTTTATGCGCTGGCTGAATAGCGCCCGCGCTGCAGTTTATCTGAAAAACCTGCACAAACATGCCCGCCAGAACAGTGACGAACTGGTCGATAAGGCGTTGCGGAAAATCAGGGCAGGCCAGGATCCGGAGCAGGTCATTGCGAAGTTGGCGCACACCCTGACAAAACGCATCCTGCATTTACCCAGCACCCGTCTGCGCCAGGCCGCCGAAGAACAGGATGATGATCTGCTCCGGGTTGCCAATCGTCTATTTGAACCGGAAGACGAAAAGTGAGCTTGTTGCCCTCGATAAATACCCGGCTGAGTCAGGCGCGGGAGCGCCACGAAGAAGTCGGCATTCTTTTAGGCACGCCGGAAGTCCTGGCTGACCAGAACCGGTTCCGCGAATTATCGGTTGAGTATTCGCAACTGGGCCCGGTGGTGGAAACCTGGCAAAAATATCGAAAGGCCGGCCAAGCCGTCGAAGAGGCGAAAAGCCTGTTGAAAAGCCCGGACGCCGACATGCAGGAACTCGCCAGTGAAGAAATAGCCAGCGCCACCGAGCGGCAAAAGGAACTGGAGGAACAATTGAACTTCCTGCTCCTTCCCAAGGACCCGGACGACGACAATAATATTTTCCTCGAAATCCGTGCTGGCACGGGCGGCGATGAAGCCGCCCTTTTCGCCGGTGACCTGTTTCGCATGTATCACCGCTACGTTGAGAACAAACATTGGCAAATCGAAACGATCAACACCAGCAATGGTGAACACGGTGGCTACAAGGAGATTGTTGCCCGTATTATTGGTCGCGGAGCGTACTCAAGATTTAAATTCGAATCGGGAACGCACCGGGTTCAACGGGTTCCTGAAACCGAGTCGCAGGGGCGAATTCACACGTCAGCCTGTACGGTCGCGATCCTGCCGGAGCGCGAGAACATCGAAGGCGTGGACATCCAGACCTCCGACCTGAAGATCGATACCTTTCGGGCATCGGGCGCCGGTGGCCAGCACGTCAACACCACGGACTCGGCCATTCGCATCACCCATTTACCAACGGGACTGGTCGTCGAATGCCAGGATGAGCGCTCACAGCACAAGAACAAGGCGCGCGCATTATCATTGTTGAGCGCCCGATTGCTCGAAAAGGAAAGGGCTGAACAGGCACGTGAACAGGCGGCTAGCCGGAAACTGCAGGTCGGGTCGGGAGACCGCTCGCAACGCATCCGCACCTACAATTTCCCGCAGGGACGCGTCACCGACCACAGGATCGGTCTGACCCTGTATAAACTGGAAGAATTACTGGCTGGCAACCTTGACATGCTCATCGCCCCCCTGACACAGGAACACCAGGCCGAATTGCTTAATGAACTGGCCAGCTGATGCGGATTCGAAACCTGCTTTTGCTGGTACTTGCCTGTTTTATTGGCAACGCGTGCACCACCAGGCCCAATGACCATTACACGCTCTACCTTGTCCGTCACGCGGAGAAGCTGGCGAGCGGCGGCAACGACCCCGCCCTGTCTGCGGCTGGAATGGATCGAGCGGAGCAACTGGCCACCTGGCTCCAGGACAAAAACCTGAGGGACATCTGGTCGAGCGATTACCGGCGCAGCCGCGATACCGCCGCCCCCCTGGTTGCAAGGCTGGGGCTGACGCTGACACTTTATGACCCGCGCGATTTACCTGCGCTGGCCAGGGACCTGGTTGAAAACCGGCACAACGCACTCGTCGTCGGGCATAGTAATACCACGCCCGAACTCGCCAGCTTGCTCTGCGAGTGTTTCATTGATGACATGGACGATTCGGAATATGAGAGGCTGATCGTCTCATCGTTTTCCGGCGGCGAAGTCCGTGTAGAAACATTAACGCAGAATACGTTGCTACCGGCTCCTGCCAGTTCCTGAACGCAGAAAATACCACGCAACAGCGATATTGACGGGTGTGAGCATCGCGATCACATCGAGGTTATATTGGTGTTCCGGCAATATGAGCAGGACCAGGGCAAGGGTATTTCCGCCAAGCAGCAGGACTGCACCCGGGCGCCTCAGCTTAGGCACCAATGCCAGCAGCAGCAAGGGGTTGAGCAGAAGCAGGTTGGCATTCTCCCTGCTGGCTTCATGATCGGTGAGCAGCCACAAAGCGGCAAGTATCAAACCCAAACTCGCGCTGATCAAAACCCAGGCGCTGCACAAGCCTTGCAGCCACACCGGTGGCATGAATTTACCACTCATCCATGCGAGACCGGTCACCAACAGACCAAACAGCAGGTAGCGGTACCAGACATCCGTTGGCGTATCTGTTGGTGCGGGTAAGGTCGAGGTAAAAAATATCGTATCAACCTCGACCAATGGTTTACCGTCCCCGTCGGATGCCCGGGACATTGCGGCGATCTCATCAGCGACCATCATCGGGATGAACATCTCATCCCAGCGCGTGACGGGGCGATCCACCGGGTAACCAAGAGCCGCCTCCAAACCCAGGTAGTACCAGAACTGCATCTGAGTCAAACGACGGGTGTGATCACGAAAATTCAATTTTGCGGGAAGCTTT
>DATCZY010000035.1:0-5934 GCA_036525655.1 Lysobacterales bacterium
GCGCGTGTCACGTACTCCGATTTTTTCCCGATGTTCAATGTACCGTTCATCTACGGCAATGGCTGGGACAAGTCGGCGGACAGCGCCGCCGAACCGGTGGTGGTATTGACCAAAAAGCTCAACGAGCGCCTGTTTGGCGGCGAAAACAGTATTGGCAAATCACTGACAATGAACGGTACGCGTTTTCAGGTGGTCGGGGTCATCGATACCTGGGAGCCCACCCCGCGTTTTTACGATCCGATCAATGGCGCCTTCCAGGAAGTCAACGAAATGTTCATTCCATATAGCCTGACGCGTGTCCTGGAGTTGCAATCTGAAGGCAGCGACTGGGGCTGGAAGGATGAGGATATTGCCTCGTTCGAGCAATGGCTGAATTCCGAGGCCGTCTGGGTACAGTATTTAGTCGAACTCGACAGCCCTGCGGACCGCGACGAATACCTGGGCCATCTCAATGCCTATGTGAGTGAGCAAAAGCGGCTTGGCCGCTTTGAGCGTCCGCTGAATAACCACATTTACAATATCGAGGAGTGGATGGAGTACCACAAGGTCGTTGCCAGGGACACCAGGGTCCTGGTGGGTCTTTCGTTCCTGTTCCTGCTGGTTTGCCTGCTGAGCACCATCGCACTGACCTTGACAAAATTCGTCGGCAAGAAAGCCGAAACCAGCCTGCGGCGCGCACTGGGCGCAAGTCGCCGGACGATATTCAAGCAACAGATTGTCGAGGTCAGCCTGATCGGATTTACCGGCGGGGTGATCGGGCTGTTGCTGGTCTTCGCCGGTCTGCAGGGTATCAGGTACCTGTATGACTCACCCCCCGGCCTGGTGAGGCTGGACTGGCTGATGGTCTTGACGGCCCTGGGTATAGCGGTCGTCAGCAGCATGATTGCGGGGCTCTATCCCGCCTGGCGGGTCTGCAGGATTCCGCCGGCTACGCAACTGAAAACCCAATAAGGATAAACATATGGATTTTGGACCGATGCTGTCAGCGCTGCTGCGCAACAAGACCGGCGCGATACTGGTGGCCATGCAGGTTGCAGTGACGCTGGCGATCGTTATCAACTCGCTGTACATCATCGTGCTGCGCGTGGAAAAAATTAACCGTGATCCGGGTATCGATGTCGATAATGTCATCGTCGCCTATGTACGCGGTTTCGGTAAGGACTTTGACGTCATCGACAGCATCACCAACGACATCGACCTGATCAAATCCATACCGGGTGTCAGGGCGGCTGCGGTCTCCAACCAGGTGCCGTTGAGCGGTTCGGGTTCGGGCACCGGTCTGCGCACAGAACCCGACGAGACCATCGAGGGAGTGCCCACGGCGCGTTACCAGTGGAGCGAGGAGGGGCTGGATGCGCTGGGTGTGACATTATCCAGGGGCCGGAATTTTTTACCGGAGGAAGTGAACTACGCGTTACCCACTGACGATCAGCCCGCGCCGGCCTCCATCCTGGTGACACAGAAGCTCGCCGATGACCTGTTTGGCGAAGAGGACGCACTCGGCAAGACGGTGTACTGGGGCAGCATGGAGCCGTCTACCATCGTCGGCATCATCGGTCGTATGCACGGCTCGTGGGTAGGCTGGGACAAGCTCGAAAATGTCGTCATCCAGCCAGGTAACTATGCCGATACCACCAACAAGTACATCATCCGGGTCGAACCCGGTATGCGTGATGAATTGATGCCGATCATCGAGAAGAAGCTCGGCGAGTCCAACCGGCACCGTGTCGTCAAAGCCCTGAAAACACTGGAGGAACTGGCGGCGCGCTCCTATCGCAGCGACCGGGGTATGGCCATCATCCTGTCCGTCGTGATTTCCCTGCTGATCGGCCTGACGGCGCTGGTGATCGTCGGCCTGGCCTCGTTCCAGGTCACCCAACGCACCAAGCAGATCGGCACCCGCCGTGCGCTCGGGGCGAGACGTGTCGACATCGTTCGTTACTTTCTGCTGGAGAACTGGATCATCACGACAGCGGGCGCGATCCTCGGTGTTCTGCTGACGGTCGGGGTTGCCTACTGGCTCGAGGTTTCCTTCGAGTTGCAGCGTCTGGACTGGCGCTATCTGCCGGTGGGCATCGTGATCCTCTGGGTGATGTCCACGCTGGCGGTGCTCGAACCCGCCCGCCGCGCTGCCTCGGTGCCCCCGGCGGTTGCGACCCGCAGTGTTTGAGTTCGTGATTTAACTCGGGGGTAAAAACGGGCTGATCAGTTTCTGCACATCCACACGTGCGCCGATACGTGCGCAAAGCATGAATGAGCCGACCAGCTTGCGATGCAGGAACATCGTTTCGGGCGGCGGTACACGGTATTCGCTCATGTCCTCGAAGATCATTTCCAGGCCGGCGTCGCGGCCACGGGCGAAAACGTCGGAAGCGCCAAAGTCGTAAACACCATCCTTGATGATGGGTTCCGAGGCCAGGCGGATCAGGTTGAGTATCTTGCCGACGTGCTCGTCGCTGTCGCCCGGGTTGATGTACCCCATCTTTTCAGCCAGGCGGCGCACTTCAGCATCATCGCCGTCGATCATCGCACGTGCAATCTGCGCGTAGCGGTGGGTGAATTCTTTCTCGAAACTCACCGTCGAGCCAAAGTCCAAAAGGACGATGCGGCCGGTTTCCGGTTGGTACAGGTAATTGGCAAAATTGGGGTCCGATTGCATGGTGCGGAACTCGAACAATTCGCGGAACATCAGGTGCTGGAGCAGGGCGCCGGCGCTGTTTTTTAACGCCTGTGCAACACCGGGTTCACCGAGTGATTCCAATGGCTCGCCCTCGACGTAATCCATGGCGAGGATGTGCTTGGTGGTCAGGTCATCGTGGACCCCCGGGACCACGAAGCGCGGTTCGTCCTCGACCAGTTTCCGATAGGCCCTGAGGTACTGGGCCTCGATGATATAATCGGCCTCCTGGTGTAACTGGCGCTTGGTCTCTTTGACGATACCTTCGATATCGATCTCAACCGGCAACAGGTTTATCAAGCGCATCAGCATGGCCATGTTGTCGACGTCGCTGTTGATGCTTTTGGCCACACCCGGGTACTGGATTTTCAATGCCAGGTCGCGCCCGTCTTCGGTAAACACGCGGTGTACCTGGCCGATGGAGGCGGCGGCAATCGGTTCGTAGTTGAAATCGATAAACAGTCTTTGCCAGCCCTTGCCGTACTCGCGCCCCATCACCCGTTTGATCTGCGATAGTGGCATGGTGTCGGCCGAGTCACGCAGGATGGCCAGTGCATCGGCGAACTCGCGCGGCAGGAAATCCGCGCTTTCCATCGACAGTATCTGTCCCATCTTCATGGCGGCGCCGCGCATACCCGCCAGGCGTTCGGCCAGCTTTTTGGCGTTGGTCGCCGTCAGCAGCGCGTTGTAGGTGTCGCTGGGGCTGCTCTTCGCAAGCCGGCGTACGGACTCGGCCACGCCACCCATCGCCAGTTCACCCGCCGTAAAGCCCAGTCTCGCCAGGCGGCCGATACGGGTGGTTGGGACGCGTGACTTTTTCATCAGTTTTTAGAAGCCCCCGCGCTGCTGTTTGTCACGCGCCCCGCCCGTTCGAACAGGCGCTTGCCCTCGGCTTCGCTGACGCTGACACCGAATTGGCGGTCGAGCACGGTTTGCAGATGTGCGCCATCGGCAATGGTGTGTCCTTGTTCACCGGATTCGTTGATGATCCAGTAATCGTGATTGCGCAGCGAACGGACCTCGTGGTCGAGGATTTTCGAAACCACCAGGTGGTTAACGAAGGTGGCGCCGGGATATTTGTGCGAGTAGAAATGACCCAGTTCGCAGTCCGCCTGGCCGTAGCGGGCGAGTTCAAACCTGTACAGCGAATAGAACGCCCCGTCCTTGAGGGTCTGCATATGAAACTCGCCTGGCCGGGGTTGTGCTACCCGGAATACGCGGAAGTTTTCATGCGATTCTTCACCCGACATTTTGACCGGATAGCGCGGGCCCATCGGGCCGAAGCCCACATCGGCGACGTAGTGGTCTGCGTTGATTTCCACCAGCGAAATGCGATGCGTCAGGCCAGGGTGGACGTCGCGGTTATAGATGACCCGCGCGAGATAGAGGCCCACCTGGAAACCCAGGTCTTCCAGCACCGAATACAGTAAGCCGTTTTGCTCGAAACAGTAGCCGCCGCGCCGCTGCACGACAATCCGCCGGTACAGTGACCCTGTGTCCAGCGGCAGGTCATCCCCCAGCATGGGTCCGACGCTGGAAAACGCGAACTGCGCCACGTGCCGGCTGGTCATGTCTCGCAACAGGTCCAGGTCCGGCGCCCGTCTTTGCAGCCCCAGAACCCGCATGTATTCACCGCTGACATCTGCGTTCGTTATCTGTCGGTTCATTTCATCAGTCATTGCCATGCATACCATTTTTGGCCACGGTCCCGTACAGGTGAAAACAGGGGTACCCGCTTTTTTATGCCTAACCACACCTACCGGTAAATGCGGCTAGTTTAGTGCATCGTCAAGTGCGGGGCATTAGTCCGATAACTATTATGGGGTAGGGGGGCATATCACACGGACCGGGCAGAGTGACGAGAAACCCGGAGACCGTGGTTTCAGGGTATTGTGGGGCAATTGATCCTTTTACCGGGGAGTCCCGTTACCCGAATTCGGGTAAAATTAACGATTTGATGGTACGGAAATCACAGGCCATGATTGAGCTGAAATTCAAAACGCCCGAGGCTTGGGCCGAGGCCATCGTTGACGCCATGGACGTGTTTTTGCCGGATCACGCTGCGGCTGAGAAAAAGGCCTCCAGCATGGCCATGACCATGATGTCCCATTACCCCGACAAGCCCGACCTGGTAACCGCGATGATCGATCTCGCGCTGGAAGAGCTCAGCCATTTTCGCTCGGTGGTCAGGTTGATGCAGGAACGCGGGCTGGTTTTGCTGCCTGATGAAAAAGACCCCTACGTCAATGCCATGCGCCGCCATTGCCGGCAGGGCAGCGAGTTTTACCTGATGGACCGCCTGCTCGTTGCCGGCATCGTCGAGGCGCGCGGCGCCGAGCGTTTTGGCATGGTCGCGGCCGCTCTGCCGGAAGGCGAGCTGAAGCGCTTTTACGATGCGATCACACGCTCCGAAATGGGCCACGAGAAATTGTTTGTGCAATTCGCCGAGCGGTATTTTGATCCGGCGCTGGTACGGGTTCGTCTCGATGAACTGCTGCTGGCGGAGGCCGTGATCGTCAGCTCGCTGCCGCTGCGGCTTGCGCTGCACTGATCCGCACCGGGCCGGGAAGCAAAAGTGCAAAAATACCTGCGTCATTACGCCGAGCCCGAAACCGCGGCGCTCGATGGTTTGCCCGCGCAGCCGTGTTGGGAAAACGTCGTGGTCATACCCGCCTGCAACGAAGCTCCCGGTTTTTTGAGGCCGCCACCGCCATGCGGCGGACGCAGCCTGATGATCCTGGTGATCAATGAATCACCCACTGCCTCCGGCGAGGTTTCGCTGCGTAACCTCGCGTTGGCGGAAGAAGTGCGCGCAGGCTTTACACCGCTTTGGCAGTCTGCGCCAGGGTCGGGATTGAGCCTGTGGCGGGATGAGTCGTCTGAGCGCGATCTGCTGTTGGTCGATCGCTTCAGTGAAGGCCGGCAAATACCCGCCCGCGGCGGTGTCGGTTTTGCGCGTAAATTGGGCGCCGATCTCGCACTCAGCCTGATCCAGCGGCAACGCGTTCGTTCGCAATGGATACACTGCACCGACGCCGATGTAACGCTGCCCGCGACCTATTTCAGTTGCTGTAACGCACTGCCGGATACGGGCTCAAAGTACGCGGCGCTGGTTTACCCTTTCAGTCACATTGAAAACCCTGACCACGCGGAAGACGATGGGGTCTTCCTGGCCACCCGCCTGTATGAACTATCATTGCGCTATTACGTGGCCGGGATGAAATTTGCCCGTTCGCCCTATGCCTTTCACACCATCG
>DATCZY010000036.1:0-3141 GCA_036525655.1 Lysobacterales bacterium
CTCGAACAATTTCTGTAGTGCGCCGACGGCAGCGGCGCCATGATGCTCATTGTAAATCGGCACAACCACCGCTTCATTGCCGATGATGAAATTCATATGCGATGCCGGCATCACCTCGCCGTCTGTATTACAAATCTTACCGGGCGAGGGTATGCGCTGCACGGTCAAATCCATCGCATCTAATTCTTCCGCGATCGAGTCGTACAGCGAGGCATTGGGATCATCATCGCCACTCGCCGACTGGCACACGACCGTATCTTGCCCAATAAAGCGCGCGAGGTTATCGATGTGGCCATCGGTATGGTCGTTCAGCAAACCCTCATCGAGCCACAGCACCCGCTGGCACTGAAACGCATCCGCGAGCATGGCTTCCGCCTTCACCTGCGACCAACCGGTATTGCGGTTGGCATTGAGCAGACACTGCCGCGTGGTCAGGATCGTGCCTGCGCCATTATGCTCGAGTGCGCCACCCTCGAGGACAAAACCGAAACGTTCTATCGCCACACCCGCCGCCTGCGCAACCACGTCGCCCACACTGTCGTCACCGGGCAGCTTGTACTTGCCACCCCAGCCGTTGTTGGCAAAACGCAGCGCGATGGGTCCGTCCGTCGTAGCAGCGAAAATAGGGCCGGTATCGCGCAACCAGATATCGCCGAAGTCCGCTGGAATAATTTCGGTCCGCTCACCAAGTGCACGGCGTGCAGACGCGATGGCTTCGTCTCCACGCGCCAGCACCCTGATAACATCCCCCGTGCTCAGCGCCCCGACCATGGCGGCTACCTCGGCACGCGCCCCTTCGAGGTCGTCCTTCCAAAGTTGCGCATGTGATGGCCAGGCCGTCCAGATCGCCTTGTGAGGCGCCCACTCGGCGGGAACGTGGCGTTTTTTATCCTTATCAGACATGTTTCGAACCCGACCCTTAAATAGAAAAATATCAAGGGCCGGAATTATAGGCTGCGGTGATTTAACAGGCCAGCGGAAACACCCGGCCGCGGGTCAGCAACATGCAATGAACGGTCGATGATGCCGCTACGACGCACATATACGGGTGCAGAACGATATATTCCATCCGGGATAAAAGACACACCCGCTTGAGTGGCACATATCGTTTAGGTAACATCCGCTCCGACATCCGGAAAAAGCGGCCGACAAAGCCCCAGATCAACACCCTTCACTTACATTGTGCTGCTTTAGTTGAAAATTACGGGAAAGACGTGAAAGTTATTTGGACATTTATTTTATTGACAGTATTTCTCTGGTCTTCAGTGGCATCCGCCGAATACTGCAACATTGGTTCCGGCGACAAGGAAACATCCTGTATCTACAAGATCAACCGCATCCCGAAGAACACGCAGATCATCATTTCGTATACCCAACAGGGCTGGTCGATGCTGATCGTGGTATTTCTGGACGATTTCGCAATGATTGAAGGCGACGCGCAAGTCAAAACCAAAAATGGCGAAACGCAAAGCATTGAATACGTATCCACGCGCCGGGATATGACCGGCAACCGGATGATGGAGGCGGCCCTTTACCTGGTGAGTGAACAACAGCTGCATGAACTGGGAAGGGCCAAGGGGAAGATCCGCTTTTATCTTGCCGCAACCGGCTCGAAGAAAGATGTGGAAGTCGAAGTCGCATCGAGTAATTTTGAAGACATAGACGCTTACATCAGCGAAACAAAAACGTTACTCGGAGACTTGTTTAAAGACCAGTAGGCACCATTTTTGGTAAGCCCAATCCGGCAGACAGTTGTTCAACAGCCGGCGCTTGCCAAGCTCATCACTGTCCGACAAATGCGCCGTCACGCCAATCGACAGCGGCACTCGACCTTTTGATTGTCACTTAATTCAGAACCCGGATCAGCTTTCTTGTTTTCTAAAAAGAGTGCTTAAATACGCTTGTCCGGGAGCACCCCGTCGCGGTTTTTCCCGATTTCTGAATCCCATTCATTTTCAACACACCCGGGCGGTGTACACGCCCTACGGCAGGCGTTAAAATTAGCCTTCGAGAATTCGGGGTCGAATACTCATTCGCAAAAGGCAGGAGAACTCCTATGTTTGAACGCAATTCAATAACTCCCAGTTGGCTCAAACCGGGCATGCTTCCCACGCGAAGCCTCGTCAGCATGGGTGTCGCCGCCTGCCTTGCCATCGGTTTAACATCCGCCAATGCCGATGAGGCGGACGCGAAACGTATACTGAAATCCATGTCAGACTATATGTCGGAACAAAAGTCTTTTTCATTCAACTACGACTCGATCCTGGAAGTGGTCACACCTGAAGGCCAGGTGATAGGACTGGCGAGCTCAGGGTCGCTGACATTTAGCCGGCCTGACAAGATTCGCGCCACGCGCTCAGGCGGATTTGTTGACGTTGCAACAAACTTCGATGGCAAGACACTGACAATTCTGGGCAAAAACCTGAACAAATTTACGCAGGTTGAAATTCCCGGCACTGTTGACCACCTGATCGATGAATTGAAAAACACGTACAACCGGCCACTCCCCGCTGCCGATCTGCTGTTATCGAATTCTTACGACGAGTTGATGCAGGGTGTGTTGGATGTAAAGGATCTTGGCAGTGGCGTAATCGGCGGTGTCGAATGTGATTCACTGGCATTTCAAACTGAAGAAGTTGATTGGCAGATCTGGATAGCACAAGGTGACCAGCCCTACCCTTGCCGATACGTGATTACTACCAAAGAACTCACCAACGGACCGCAATACAGTGTGCAAATAAGCAACTGGCAGACAGGCCTCGATGTCGCTGCAGATGATTTCACCTTCAAAAACACGACCGAAGCCGAACAAGTCGAGTTGGAAAGCCTCAAGGGCATGGGTGATCTGCCGGACCACTTTGTCGTAACTAAAGGAGAATCCCAATGAGCAAGCTGAAAAGAACGGCTTTTATTCTGCTGGTCATGGCGGTGGTATTGATAGGCTCTGAAATCGGTTCGCAACTTGCCATTCCAGGCATTCACAGCGCGATCCCCACGTCAGAGGCCATTGTGGGCAGGCCATTGACACCGGTGAGTGTCGCCGGCGTCGCCCGTCGTTCGGTTCGCCGTTGTGCGGTTGGTGTCTATAACTGCTAATCCTGACGCTTAGTTCAGGGCATCAAACTTAATAAGCAGGTTGGG
>DATCZY010000037.1:0-3992 GCA_036525655.1 Lysobacterales bacterium
GTAAACCTGCTCGTCCAGCTTACTCTGGCACTTGACTCTGACCCCATACCTTTTTGTCTCTATCAACCTTTAGTCTTTTACAAAACCGCTCCAACCGGCCATGTAATCTAAAAAGGGTTCACCGAGACCTTCAGAACGCAGGTAATCCCTCGTTACCGGCAGAGAGACCGGCTTAAAATCGGGGTTTTCGGCCATCCGCTTTGGGAAATCATGATGCAATATCGCGGCGCGTCCCAACACAACAAAATCGGCGCCCGCCTCCATGCACCGTCTTGCGTCGCCCGGCGTGTTGATTTTGCCCGCTGTGGCCAGGCGTACCTGGCCACGTTCAAGTTCGGTAAAGTAACTTAACAGGGTTCGGCCCTGGAAAGCCTCCTCGAGTGGTTCCTTGAAAGAATCCCACAACGACATGTCGAGAAAGTCGATTTTGCCCTCGTGCACCAGGCGTTGGGTAACTTCAAGGATTTCACCGAGTTTCACGTCGAAGCGTTCGGGTGACAGCCTGAGACCCAGCAGGAATCCGGGACGGCAACGCTTGCGGATACCGTCGATGATGTCAAAAATAATACGCGTGCGGTTTTCCAGCGAACCACCATATTGATCGGTGCGCTGATTGATCGTCGGGCTGAGAAACTGGCACAGGATATAGCCGTGGGCACCGTGGATTTCCACGCCATCGAAGCCGGCCTTTTCGGCGCGCTGCGCGGCGGCAATGAAATCTTCCTTCAACTGTTCGACCTCATCGAGTGTCAGCGCTCGCGAACCGGTTGCTTCGTCATCGGAAGGGCACACCGGTTGGCCAACAATCTCCGCCTTCGGCGAGCGCATGCCCGCATGGTGTATCTGCAGCACGGCCAGACTTTGCTCCGCCTTGATACCTTCAGCCAGCCGCGTGAGACCCTCGATGTGATCATCTGAGAAACAGCCCAACTGCCCGGGAAAACCCTTGCCGATTGCCTGCACGTGGGAAGCGCAGGTCATGGTGATACCGAATCCGCCCTTGGCGCGCATGGTCAGCCAGTGGTATTCGTCATCCGACAGGCGCCCATCGGCGTGACTTTGCAGATTGGTCAGCGGCGCGAGCATGAAGCGGTTCTTCGAAACCGCACCGCACTTAAAACTCAAGGGCTGAAATAAATCGGTCATGGACGGTCTCCTGGTTGGGACAGGTCTATTTTAACCCAATGCATATGGATGAGCCGGACTGCTTTTATTTTACCTGACTCATGGCAACGGACACCCGCTCAAGCACATCCCGACATCACATTCTGTCACTGTGGGGGCGCTGGGGCGGGTGGTTAGTTCCAGAACTCGCTCAGGCACATCCATGTGACGCTCGATACTCGGCTCCTGCCTCGTACGGTCCTGGAACTAACCACCCGCCCCAGCTTTGGCCACAGGCTGTGCACATCTTTCAGAAACCAATATCCCAGGTTTGTGTAAATAGTCGAGGGTGTGTAGTAGCTTACTGCAGGACCGTTATGTTCAGGATGAACAGTACACCGCGGGCGCAGGACAAGGTGAGACCGGGAACCGGTCGAGAAGGTGGCCTGGGCCATATCGCGACCCGAGCGCACAAGGATGTGCTTGTGGCGAATACTGAAGCAAGGTACCTCACGACCTCGGCACCCATATGGACAAAATACCAATGCCCAATAGTTGTCGGGATCAGCTACCTGGAATGGGGATTCAGATTAAGAAAGCAGCAAACCTGACCTCAAACCCTCTTGTTCAATTTCCACCCAGCTTATTCGGCCTGGCAAGCCATTCACGGCCCTTGAGCATCAGTTGGTAATAAACCGTTGGCAGCATCTTTTCCTTCACAAACCAGGCCACCTTGCTCGGCTCGTCGCTCTTGATCACCCATTCGGGGAATGTCGGTAACAGTTTCCCGCCGTAGCCAAATTCCGCCAGCACGATCTTGCCCTTTTCAACCGTCAGCGGGCAGGAACCGT
The DNA here is from genome assembly GCA_036525655.1 of Lysobacterales bacterium. Lineage (GTDB taxonomy): Bacteria > Pseudomonadota > Gammaproteobacteria > Xanthomonadales > SZUA-36 > SZUA-36. The sequence goes on from DATCZY010000037.1 coordinate 1,956, forward strand.
AGCCATTGTATTCGGCGACCGGGTCCTTGCCATCGAAGACCGCGATGAGGTTTTCGGCGACGACGGGGGCTTGCAGCCTGGCAGCCGCCAGGGTCTTGGCATTGGGGGCGGAACAGGCGTCACCGAGGCTGAAGACATTGCCGAATCGAGTGTGCCTCAAAGTATCGGGTGCAACATCCACCCAGCCGGCCTCATTGGCCAGGGCGCTGTTACGCACGAAATCAGGCGCGGTCTGCGGCGGGCAGACGTGCAACATGTCGAATTCCATTTCCACGCGGCGCTTTTCCTTGCCCGGCTCGCTGACATCGAACCATGCCTTTTTGGCCGCACCATCGACCGCGACGAGGTTGTGGAAAAACTGCAGGCCGGCGTCGTATTTTTTGACGTATTCCATCAGTGGCGGAACATAGTGGTCCACACCGAACAGGACACCACCGGCATTGCAGAATTTGACATCGATCTGGTCCAGCACCTGATTGCGCAACCAGTGGTCGCAGGACAGGTACATGGCTTTTTGCGGTGCGCCAGCGCATTTGATCGGCATCTGAGGCTGGGTGAATATGGCGCGGCCTGAACGCAGTTTCTTAACCAGTTCCCAGGTATAAGGCGCGTAATCGAAGCGGTAGTTGGAAGTGACGCCATTTTTACCCAGGCTCTCATGCAAACCATCAACCGCGTCCCAATCCAGTTTCAGACCGGGTGCAACCACCAGTTGGCGGTATTCCAGGCGGCTGCCGTCCTCCAGCGTAATCTGGTTACGCTCGGGTTCGAACGACGCTGCTGCCGCTTCGAGCCAGCGCACGCCTTTGGGCATGACCTTTTTTGTGAATGTCTGGGGTTGGGTGGGTGCAAACACGCCGGCACCGACCATCGTAAACCCGGGTTGGTAAAAGTGTTTGTAACGCGGCTCGACCACGACGATGTCGAGCTGTGGCCGGCGTTTGAGCAGACTGGACGCGACCGCGATACCTGCGCTGCCGCCGCCGACGACGATCACGTCATAGACATTGGCCTCGCTGTGGTGGTGAACGGGTACTTCCGCCGGCACTTGGGGCTTTCCGGCTGCGTGGGCCAGCGCCTCGTCGAGGATTTCCTGTTGCCAGCTCAGATCGTAGCCGATCGTTGAAGCAAAATTGATGATCGCATCCGACCCCATGTGCCTGGCTTCGTACAGCGCCCATAAACTGGTCGAACGCATACCCGACCGGCAATAGGCCAAAACCGGACCGGTGACACGGCTCATCGCGTCACCGAATTCCTTGATGTTTTCCTCGGTCACCTCACCCGGAATGACCGGTATGTTGATAAATTCAATACCGTGCTTTGCGGCCTCTGCCGACAACTCTTCCACCAGTGGCTGATCATCGGTTTCATTATCCGGGCGATTATTGATAATCGTCTTGAAACCCTGCGCAGCGAGACGTTCCACGTGGGCAGGATAAATCTGCGGTGAAACGGACAGAAAAGGCGAAATTCTCTTAATTTCCATAGATCAAGTCTCTTCAGGTCTTCAGTTTTGCCTGTAAGCCGTTTTCAAGGGTTAAAAAGGCCAAACCGAAGGCAGCGTTCGAGCCAGGATATATATTCCCATCACTATCAGGAATAGTCCAAACACTTTCCGCAGTTTATGTTGATCGACCCGGCCCGCGATGCGCGAACCGATGAAACTGCCCGCCACGCCGAGCGCCGTGACGACGGCGATGACGTGCCAGTCCAGCGACAGCCCGTGCGAGTTGAGTACATCTAGGTATTTCCAGAATCCGGTGAATGATTTCAGGGCAATGATGACCAGGCTGGTGGCCACGGCCCGGTGCATTTTCAATCCGCCCAGCAGCACCAGCGCCGGTACGATCAAAAAACCACCGCCGACACCCACCAGGCCGGTCAATATACCGACCAGCAGTCCATCGATGCCGATCTTCCAGACCTCCCTGGGTTCGTGCGGTGTATCGTCCAGCACCACCGGCTTGAGCATCTGCCAGGAAGCCAGCAGCATGACCACGGCAAACAGCGCCAACTGCACCAAACCGGAAATCC
>DATCZY010000038.1:0-2244 GCA_036525655.1 Lysobacterales bacterium
GGATGTCTGAGCGAAACCCTGACAGGGGAGTTTGAAAATGGATACCACACTGTTTGAACGCACTTCTGAAACCACCTGGATGATCAGGGCCACGGGCAGGATGCGCGTGCCCGCCATCATTCATGCGGGTGAATCCCTGATCAGGGACATGGATGACAAGGTCCGTGAGCAACTGGTGAACGTCACCACGTTACCTGGTATTGTCCGTGCCGCTTATGCCATGCCCGATGCGCACTGGGGTTACGGCTTTCCGATCGGCGGTGTTGCGGCCTTCGATCCCGTCCAGGGTGGCGTGATTTCCGCGGGTGGGGTGGGTTTCGATATTTCCTGCGGTGTGCGCACCCACCTGACAGGTCTGGAGCGGGCGGACATCGAGCGGGTTCGAACAAAAATCGCAGACGCGCTATTCCGTCATATCCCCGTGGGGATCGGCTCCACCGGCAAGATCCATCTCGATAACAGGCAGATGAGCGAGATGCTCAAGGGCGGAGCAGCCTGGGCCCTTGAGCAGGGTTTCGGGGTGCAACGGGACCTGGAGTTTATCGAAGAAGGTGGCCGGGTAGCGGGCGCGCGGCCCGAGACGGTGTCGGAGAAAGCGCGAACCCGGCAGGCCAGCGAGATGGGAACACTGGGTTCCGGGAACCACTACCTTGAAATCCAGGAAATCACGGCAATTCACGATGAGGGTGCAGCACGGGCATTCGGCCTCAAGCTGGGGCAATGTGTGCTGACCATTCACTGCGGTTCGCGCGGGCTGGGTCACCAGATTGGCACGGAGTTTCTGCGCGAAATGGCCATCGCAGCGCCCGCACACGGCATCACTCTGCCGGATCGCGAACTGGCCTGTGCGCCGATTGATTCGGATCTCGGCCAGCGCTATATCGGCGCCATGCGTTCCGCTATCAACTGTGCGCTCGCCAACCGGCAAATCGTCGGCCACCTCGCTCGGGAGGTCTTCAGGCGCTTTTGGTCCGGCATTGAATTGCCACTGATGTTCGACGTTTCTCATAACACCTGCAAAGTTGAGAAGCATGAATTGGAGGGGCGGTCACTCGAGGTCTATGTCCATCGTAAAGGCGCAACCAGGTCGCTGGGGCCGGGTCATCCGTCACTACCGGATACCTACCGTCTTAGCGGACAACCCGTGCTCATCGGTGGCAGCATGGGGACGGAATCGTGGGTGCTCGCCGGTTTGCCGTCGAGCGAAGCGAAGGCATTCTCATCGGCCTGTCACGGGGCAGGCCGTAGCATGAGCCGTACCCGTGCACGCAAGACATGGCACGGTCGTCAGTTGATTGACGAACTGGCCGGCCGGGGCGTCACGATACGCAGTCCGTCGCACCGGGGCGTTGCAGAAGAGGCGCCCGGCGCCTACAAGGATGTGACGGAGGTCGTCGCTGCAGCGGAACAGGCCGGTCTGGCGAAAAGGGTGGCCCGGTTGGTGCCGGTTGTTTGCATCAAGGGCTGACCACCCCCGTGGTCTCGCTGCAAATCATCCAGCAGGCGGATACAGGGCGGGTCTTACTGTTGGATTTCCGCCAGTTCCTCATCCAGCAGTTTTATCAAACCTTCGCGGTCATAGGTGTAGGCCTGGTTCTCATTCAACTCCAGCATCCGGCGCAGTAGGGCCCTCATCGTGTTTTCCGCCCGTCCGGGGTCGCCGACCACCATGTATCGTTGTTGCGGATTGACGTCGAATAAGGCGTGCTCAACCTTGGCAACGATGTCTTCTGGGCCCTTCATCATGGATAGATCACCGCCTGCCAGCACCCAGTTGTTTTTCCACTCGTCCTTGTAAAGTGAATTTTCAATATCCAGGCCCTTGTCCTGCAGTCGCTTGTAAATATTCTTGCCGATATCCGAGTTGAAACCACCGGGGTCAATAATGCTGACCCTGATATCAAAGTGGGCCAGTTCGATCGCCAGGGTATCGGTAAAGGCCTCCAGCGCATGTTTGCTCATGCTGTAAGGACCGTAAAAAGAGCGCGTCTGGACACCGGCAATCGAGCCGATATTAACGACACGACCTTTCGATTCAATCAGCAGCGGTGCGAACGCCCTGGTGACGCGGTAGGGGCCGTAGACATTCACATCGAAAATGAAAACCAGGTCTTTTTCATCCAGTTCAATCAGGGGGGCCATCAGTCCGACACCCGCGTTGTTTACGATGGCATACAGACCGTGATTGTTATTGGACACGGTTTGAACGGCGGCGTCGATTTCGCTTTGAACCGTGACATCGAG
>DATCZY010000039.1:0-2105 GCA_036525655.1 Lysobacterales bacterium
CTGGCAGCGTGCTGATAATGCCCTCGGGGTCCCAGGTTTTGGTCTGCGACCACATGTGGCCCTGCAAGAACAGGCTATCGACCCAGGCCGAAAAATTGGCGCCTTTTTCGTACGATCCGGCACCGATCCCGGGAACCGGAAACCAGGCCATGGCCGCCCAGTAGATCAGCATCAGTGCGACCGCCCAGGCTGCCTGCGTCTTGACATCGAAATTCAGGAACACCACGGCGGCAAAAAAGTAACACACGGCGATACGTTGTAATACACCCGGTATGCGTATGCTGGAGAGATCAAAAAACGGAAAGCCCGACAGGAACAAGCCCAGCAGAAATAGTATGAAGCTGCGGCGGATGATCTTGCCATAGAGCGTTTTGGCGGGTTCGTGGTTGGCCTTCCTGGTGGAAAAAGCAAGCGTGATCGAAACGCCCACGATGAACAAAAAGAACGGGAATATCAGGTCGGTCGGTGTCCAGCCATGCCACTGCGCATGCAATAGCGGCGGGTAGACGTGGGACCAGCTTCCGGGGTTGTTGACCAGGATCATGGCGGCAATCGTGATGCCCCTGAAAAAGTCCAGGCTGAGCAAGCGCTGGCTGCCGGGTGCTAGGCTTGCTGGCGTGATATTCGGGTCCAATGGGTCAGTTGCTTGTGGTTTATGGCTTTTAGGCTTTAAGCAGCGTGATCCGGTCTTTCGCCAGGCTGATACGGCGTTGCTTGTAAAGTCTGCCCAGGGCTTTTTTGTAATTGTTTTTACTGACGCCGAACTGCTTGTAGATCGCATCGGGCGGACTGTAGTCGGTCAGCGTCGAGGTGCCTCCACTGGCTTCGAGAAAGGCGATGATGCGATCGGTCAATTCATCGCGTGTCTGCTGGTTCTGTTTTTGCAGGCTCAGGTCGATTTTCCTGTCGTCGCGGATGGCCTTGATGTAACCCCGGGTCTTGTCGCCGGGCTTCAACGGCCTGAACACTTCACCCTTGTACAGCAAGCCGAGGTGGGTGCCGTTGACGACGGCCTTGTAACCCAGTTCGCTCTCGCTGACGATCAACAGGTCCACTTCCTCGCCAGGCGCCATGTTCTTGGCGCGTTCGTCGAGGAACTTGTGCAGCTTGGTGGTTCCGATGACATTCTTTTGCGGGTCCAGGAACAGGTAGACGACGTAGGACTGCCCTTCAACCATCGGTGTGAGCTGCTGACTGACTGGCACCAGCAGGTCCCTCTCCAGGCCGCAATCCATGAAGGCGCCGGTTTTGGTGACGGTGACCGCCTTTAACAGGGCGCATTCGCCCAGTTGGGCCTTCGGCCTTTTCCTGGCGGGTTCGAGGGTTTTTCTCTTGGGTTTTTCGGGTCGCATGCCTATAGGTTAGCGCACTATTTACGCCTTGTCGTGTAGCCGTATGATCGGATCGCATTAATTCGGTGGACAGGGGCGGCGGCACGGCTTATAAAAGGTCACCCTGACACGACGGATCAACTATGAGGCACTGGACCCAACTCGGCGAAGCACCTATCCCGGGCAGCGATAAAAACCTCATCCTGTACCGCGGCAAGGATGATTTTTCCATCAAGATATCCAACGGCTTCGAACTGATGAACACCCGCAAACACGGGTCCGAGGATGCCCTGGGCAGCCTGCCTTGCAAACGTCTCAAAAACCCTGAAACCGCGCGCGTGCTCATCGGCGGTCTCGGCATGGGGTTTACCCTGGCGGCGGTATTGCAGGCCGTGGGCTCGGAAGCCGAGGTAACGGTGGCGGAGTTGATACCCGAGGTGGTCGAATGGAACAGGGGGCCGCTGGGTGAGTTCAGCGGAATGCCGCTTGAAGACCCGCGTACACGTATCCACATCGGTGACGTCGCAAAACTGATGCGCAGAAGCAGCGGATGTTTTGATGTTATCGCGCTGGATGTCGACAACGGTCCCGAAGGCCTGACAAAGAGCGCGAATGACTGGCTTTATTCGATGTCCGGTATTGCCGCCGCCCAGAATGCACTGAGCCCGACAGGTATTTTGGCCTACTGGTCGGCAGACCCCGACCAGGGTTTTCACGACCGGCTCAGGCAGTGCGGTTTCATGGTCGAAGAATTGAGCGTATTTGCCCACGGCA
>DATCZY010000040.1:0-3762 GCA_036525655.1 Lysobacterales bacterium
ATGAAAAAAAGGGGCGGCTTTTGCAAGCCACCCCTTTCCTGTCCGGCTTTTCTGGCTAAGTAAATAATTTACCGGGCAACAGGTGCTGCAACCGGGAGCTGACCGTAAGGCGCATAGCCGTAAGGGGCGCCATATCCATAGCCACTGTTGGAGCTGTTGTAACCACGACCCGTGCCGCGAGCGTTACCGCGACCACTGAAGTTCATGCCGAAGCTACCGTCAACGTCGCCGCTACCATACCCATCAGCAGATCTGTTGCTGTTAAAACCGTTACCGTTATAACCATTGTATCCGACAGGAACAGCAATCGGAGCCTGTTGGGCAACCGGTGCCTGCTGGGCAACTGGAGCCTGCTGGGCAACTGGAGCCTGCGGGGCAACCGGTGCTGCCTGCTGGGCAATCGGGGCCTGGCCATAAGGAGCCTGACCGTAAGGCGCATAACCGTAAGGGGCGCCATATCCATAGCCACTGTTGGAGCTATTGTAACCACGACCCGTGCCACGACCGTTACCGCGTCCGCTGAAGTTCATACCGAAGCTGCCGTCAACGTCGCCGCTGCCGTTGCCATCACCAAATCCGTTACCGCTGTTGTTACCGAAAGGACCAAAATCACCCCATGCAGAAGCAGCACTGGAAGCGATCGCCAGTGTTGCTACGGTAATAATCGTTGTAATTGTTTTCATTGTTACTCTCCAAATAAGTTAAGAAATTCGGTTAAAACGCAATGTGTCTGTGAGGACAGGAAGTATAATATTAGTATTTATTAATATTAGCAAGTTCTTTTTTTTTGAGGCCAGATCTGCGGTCCTGGACCGTCCCGGGGAGCCATTTCCTTAATTCGATCTGTATTCCTTTTCGGTTTTCATCCAGAACGGTCAATAGATCGGTTGTCACCGGGACGATGGTGATGAACAGGTGGCCAGCACCCCTGAATGGCAATAATATGGAAGCCCGCCACCCGCGCCGGTTACCTCGACAGGGAAAAGACCAGACATGAATGACACCCTGCAGGAATCCATCGACCGCCAGCGCCGCATATTGCAGGACTGGCTGTCTGCTCCGCTGGCCCGTATCACGGAAGACTGCCGCCAACGGTGGCCGGACCGACCGTCTCTCGAGGCGCGCCTGATGGAGGGGCTGACCGAACTGCCCTACTGCAAGTACCTCTACCTGCTCGATGAGCAGGCGCACCAGCTTACCGCCAACGCGTCGCGTAACGGCTTGCTGGAAGAACACTACGGCCGCGACCGCAGCGATCGGCCCTATCTGGCCATGGCACTCGGCGGTGCGCCCTTCTCGCTCTCCGATGCCTACATCAGCCGCAACGCCCGGCGCCCCTCACTGACGGCCGTGCAGGCGATTCATGCAGACGACAACCGGCTGCTGGGTTATCTCGGGGCAGACTTCGACCTGCGCGAACTACCCGCCACGCAAGCCCTGAGTACGCAACCAGGCCAATGGATACAACTCAAGGGCGACCCGGCCATTCGCTCCGGCCTGTTTCACCAGGCGCGTGCAACCAGCCCGATGGACGAGCGCATCGACGTGGTGCTGGACCTGCTCGCCGAGTTGATCACGGTCAATGGCATTTTCCACGCCAAGCTGCACTTCTCGAGTTCCCGCGCAACCCTCTGGTCGGTGGATGACCCGTATCGTTTTCGCATTCACGGCATCGAGGAACTCGGCAACCCCGACCTCTGCCTGGCCTACCCCCGCCGGGACTATCCGGTCGATGCAGAGATTCCGCAAGAAGCGGTTAAACGAATACTGCGCTGTTTCCGCGACCTCCGGTTCATGGACGAAACAATTTACCTGCGTTCGGGGATGCTGAATATTTTCAATGGTCTTATCGGGCTGACTTTTTCTTGTGACGGGTCCCACTACATGCCCTGGGATGAATTTCTCGACAAGAACCTGGGATTCTGGCTCGGCACTTCCGACCAGGAAGCCACCCGTTAATCAACTGGAAAAATTTAAAAAGGGGTCAGTACCCTTTTCACTTTTCACCTTTCACCTTTCACCTTTCACCTTTCACTCAATTTCTTCACTGCCTGGTGCAATAAAATGAAAATCATGATGCGTAACCTGTCCCGGGACACGACGGAAGCGGAACTGCTGGCCATGTTTAAAGCCTACGGAGATGTGCAGTACTGCACACTGGTGATGGATAAGGTAACTGGACAATCAAAAGGCTTTGGTTTCGTTGAAATGCCGCGTAGCGGCGAGGCCAGGGCAGCTATCAAGGAACTGAATTACCGGGATGTCGGCGGCAATAAGATTCGCGTTAAAAAGGTGGAAAAACGCGCTGAAGGCGCACGCCGCCCGGACTCGAAAGACTGAGCCGCCAATGACCCCCTGGACGTTGCTCGACAGTACACAGGTGCCCGGTAACGGCGGGGAGTTATGCCTGTACCAGCGCAACAATGAATTCTCGATCAAGATCGCGGGGCGTGGCGAGCTGATGAACAGCCGTGTCCACGATTCCGAAAATGCGCTGGCGGAACATACCTGCGCCAGGCTGGCGGATTGTGCACAGCCGCGATTTCTCATCGGAGGATTAGGCATGGGGTTTACCCTGGCAGCGGCGCTCCGGCATCTTGGCGAGCAGGCGCAGCTCGTCGTTGCGGAACTGGTTCCGGCCGTGGTGGCCTGGAACAGGGGGCCGCTCGGGGAGTGTGCCGGCCACCCGCTGCGGGATCCACGGGTGACCGTGAAGGAGACGGATGTGGCCCGTCTGCTCGTGGCCGGAGAGCAAACCTATGACGCCATCTTGCTTGATGTGGATAACGGCCCGGAGGGACTCACGCGCAAGGAGAACGACTGGCTCTATAGCATTGACGGGTTGAGTGAGGCATACGCAGCACTACGCCCCCGGGGTTTGCTGGCAGTCTGGTCGGCCGGCCCGGACAACAGCTTTTTGCAACGGCTGCGAAAGACAGGGTTCGACGTGGATGAGGTACGCGTGCATGCACACGGCTCCAAAGGTGCAAGACACATCATCTGGTTCGCCTGTCGTACCATTTAAAGGCACATCAGGCAGGATCACAGACTCGATTAATAAGCCAGGTTCTCAATCAATCAGTGGTGACCGGCCCTGTTGAACTGTAACCATTACACCCGCCGGGAATACCGCTGCTTCGCGTCAAACCGTTCCATCGGCAACACGCCGACCGCTTTCGGATAGACTTCCTGGTTGAGGTACCGCATCTCCGTATCAAGCTGGCTCTCTGGCAAATCCTTGTACCATGCCTTGCGCAGCCCCTCCCCGCCCGGCGACCAGCGATAGCCGCGCTGCTTGAGCAGATCCTTTTTCGAAAACGGCGCACGTTCCGCCCAGATTCGCACATCCGTTCGACCGGCATTATCCAGTAACCGTTTCATTACCCGTTCACCGCCAGGTAGCCGCTGGCTCAACAACTCGATGCCGGCCTGGCAGTCGACCGTGGCCCGGTGCCCTTCATAGAAGAAGCCGTACTTGTAGCCCAGGTACTCGAGCTTTACCCCCTCGAATCCTTCCTCGTTCCAGTTGACGTCAGCGATAGAACAGGCCCAGTTGATGGTCGCGAATCCCGGGTGAAGCAACTCGACAAAGGGTCGATCGAAACTTGCATTGTGTGCAATCACCAGCGATGCATCGGCAAGAAAACGGGTAACCTCGTCCAGGTCTATGGACTGCCCCGCCACCATTTCATCGGTAATGCCCGTGATGCGGGTAATGAACGCCGAGATCGGGACACCGGGATCCTGCAGTGAATTGTAGGC
>DATCZY010000041.1:0-2824 GCA_036525655.1 Lysobacterales bacterium
AGGCGTTGCGAATACGCGAGGAAACCGGCTTGAACCACGTGGGCCTGGCCGGTGGTGTATTCCAGAACCGTATATTGACTCAAAAGTGTATTACGCTGCTGGAAGAGAACGGCTTTGCGGTAACATTGCCGTCGAAGGTGCCGGTCAATGACGCCGGCATCAGTTTTGGACAGGTTATCGAATACGGTTTCGGAAGCAGGTAGGCATCATGCAGGACACCCACATCACGCTGGCACACGGTAATGGCGGCCGCTACATGCGCGAACTCATCGATGAAATATTCGCCCGGCATCTCGCCAACGACCGGCTCGATGTGCGCGTCGATGCAGCCAGCCTGTGCCTGGATTCACGTGATGTGATCTTCACCACCGATGGCTTTACCGTCCAACCGCTGGAGTTCCCCGGCGGTGATATCGGATCGTTGGCCGTACATGGGACGGTTAACGATCTTGCAGTCGCAGGTGCTGTTCCCAATTATCTGTCTTTGAATGCCTTCATCGAGGAAGGTCTGGAGATCACACAATTGGAACGCATCATCAGCAGCCTTGCAAGGGCCGCCAGCCAGTCCGGGGTCAAGGTCGTGGCAGGTGACACCAAGGTTTTGAGACGGGGTGAAGGCGGCGGTTTGTACCTCGCCACGACCGGCATAGGAACCAGGGACCCGGGCTTAAACCTCGGCCTCGACCAGATACGCGATGGTGACGCGATACTGGTAAGTGGCCCGGTTGGCGACCATGGCATCTCCGTCTTACTGGCCCGCGAGCAGTTTGGTCTGCGTGGCGATCTCCGGTCCGACTCGGCCAGTGTCCTGCCCCTTACGCAGTCACTATCGGGTATTGAGGGTCTGCGTTTCATGCGTGACCCGACGCGTGGTGGACTGGCGACGGTCTGCCATGAACTGTTACACACCACGGGTATGGGAATCCGTATCCAGCAGGTGGATGTACCCATCAAAGACCCGGTTCAGTCGGTCTGTGACATGCTGGGCTATGACCCTTTGTTCCTCGCCTGTGAAGGCAGGGTCGTGGCCATCGTTGACCCGCGGCAGGCGTCGCAGGTGCTGGCAATATGGCACGCTTTACCCGACGGCAGGGACGCTGCGATCATCGGTAAGGTCGATGGCGGTCTTTCACAGGTGGTATTGCATACGGCGCTCGGCGGCGAACGCTTTCTCGAAGAACTGGAAGATGACCCGCTGCCGCGTATTTGTTAAACCAGTCCCGAGGGCGTGCTTATTACACAGTCTTCCTTGTGCAGGCGGGTATCCCACAAAACAAGTGGCATGTTAATGCAGACAGAACTCCGCTTTCACGGGCATGATTGTGCTATTTTTTCCATGTCAGGCTAAGTGGACCACAACCTGTTATTGGATAATCTTCGTTGCAATAGCAAAGTGCGCGGTTTGATTTAGCGCTACAATAATCATTAAGCAATCCATCTCATATAGAACTGTGCAGCCAATGAAAAAAACCACCGTGATCCGCAATGCCCGCCTTGTAAATGAAGGTAAAATCATCGAATCCGACCTCCTTCTGAAGGACGGCCGCATCGAAAAAATCGCAGCGAACCTGCAAGCACCTGCGGGTGCGGAAGTCGTCGATGCCAATGGCCGGCACCTGTTACCGGGCATGATCGATGACCAGGTGCATTTCCGTGAACCGGGTCTGACCCACAAGGGGGACTTTTACTCGGAATCGCGTGCTGCCATCGCCGGCGGGGTGACCAGTTACATGGAAATGCCCAATTCCATTCCACCCACCACCAATGTTGAGCAATTGGAATGGAAGTATGCACGCGCAGCCGAGACCTCAGCCGCAAATTATGGTTTTTACTTCGGCGCCACCAATGACAATATCGACAACATCAGGGCGCTGGATCCGTCACTGGCGTGTGGCGTTAAGGTTTTCATGGGCGCATCCACCGGCAACATGCTGGTTGATGACGAATCAACCCTGGCTGCCATTTTCAGGGATTCCCCGGTGTTAATCGCTACCCATTGCGAATCAACACCGATGATCATGGAAAATATCAAGCAAGCCATGGCTACCTACGGAAAAAACATCCCGGTCGCCGAACATGCCAGGATACGCAGTGCAGAAGCCTGCTACGCGTCCAGCGAACTGGCCGTTGCCCTGGCAAAAAAATATACTTCGCAATTACATGTTCTGCATATATCCACCGGCCGCGAACTGGATCTGTTTGAACCCGGCCCCATCGCCGGAAAGAATATTACCGCAGAAGCCTGTGTTCATTTTCTGCATTTCGATGACTCGCAATATGAGCAGTATGGAAACCTGATCAAATGTAACCCTGCAATTAAGAGCGCAGCGGACCAGGCTGCACTGATCGAAGGAATCAAGGATGGCCGTCTGGATATTATCGCCACCGACCATGCGCCACATACGATCGAGGAAAAGGCCGAAGAAAGCTACCTGACAGCACCATCGGGTTTACCCCTGGTCCAGGAGGTATTGGTGGCTGCGCTTGAACTGGTGCATGATGGCAAACTCGATCTGCACACCGTGATGCGTGGCATTACCCACAATCCAGCCGTGCGTTTCAGTGTCGTCGATCGTGGATTTATCCGTGAGGGTTACCATGCCGACCTGGTATTGGTGGACATGAACGGAACGACTGAAGTAACACGCGAACGGGTACTTTCGCGCTGCGGCTGGTCTCCTTTCGAGGGCCGCCGTTTCCGCAGCAGCATCGATGCGGTGTGGGTCAACGGTGCACTTGCGTTCGATGGTAAACATGTCATCGAGCATGGCGCCGCCGAGCGTTTGCAATTCAATCACCCGAAACGCTAGTGCAGCGTAATTGC
>DATCZY010000042.1:0-11481 GCA_036525655.1 Lysobacterales bacterium
GATCGCCCGTTTCCGGATCAAGGATGTGTTTGATGCCTGAGCTGAAAACAAATACACCGGAGGCCTTCAGGCAGCTGAGCAACCTTGCCAGCCCGGAACTCGGTGGCGCCATTTACAGTGTCAGTGACGAGTTTTTCGCACCGGCAAAACGCATGTTGTCGCCAACTGAACCGGTGTTTGTCCCCGATCTCTACGATCAGAACGGCAAGTGGATGGACGGTTGGGAAAGCCGCCGCAAACGCACTGCCGGTCACGATTTTTGCGTGTTGCGGATCTGTCCGGGCGTAATCCGCGGTGTCGAGATCGATACCCGCTATTTCACCGGTAACTTCCCGCCCGCGGCCAGTCTCGAAGCCTGTAGCGCCGCGATCGAACCCGATGAAAACACCACCTGGACAGAGTTGGTGCCCAAGACCGTGCTGCAAGGGGACCAGCGGCACTTTTTCAGCGTCGATGACGACAACACCTGGTCGTTTCTGCGTCTGAATATATTTCCCGATGGCGGGATTGCGCGTCTGCGCGTGTATGGTGAACCGGCAAGCGACGCGGCAACGATGAATCGCAAGCAGTGGGTTGACCTGTCATCATCTGCGGCAGGTGGCGTTGCGCTCGAATGCAATAACATGCACTACGGTGATATGAATAACCTGTTGTCTACCCGTCCGGTCGCCAATATGGGCGACGGTTGGGAAACCCGCAGAAGACGTGAACCGGGTAATGACTGGGTCATCCTGAAACTTGGCCGGAAAGGTACAATTTGCCGGGTGGAAGTCGATACGGCTTTTTTTCGCGGCAACTACCCGGCTCGCTGCACGCTGAAGGGGATCGATCTTGCCGGCATGGCGATGGAACCGGGTGCTCTGTCGTCTATCTCCACGGACTGGCCCGTCATTTTACCTGCGGTCGCACTTGGACCGGATCAACTGCATGTGTTCGAGCGCCAGCTTGCCGATGCGGGTAATGTCAGCCACGTGCGTCTCGATATTTACCCCGACGGCGGCGTTGCGCGCTTGCGTTTGCTGGGTTTGCCGGCAAACTCAACGGAGCCTGTCTGAAATGACGCCTGTTACGTCGCCGCATCGGGGAATACGGCTGGAGGCACTGACAAAGGAGGCCTTCGCCCCGTTTGGTGACGTGCTGGAGACCTCTGCGGTCGAACCCCGATTGATCAACTTCGGCCATACGCAAAAATTTGGCAACCTGGCGCAGGTTGCGGTCGGGGAAGGCGGGATTGCGCAGATCAGCATTTATCGCAGTAGTGCGATCGATTTGCCGTTCAGGATACACAGGGTGGAGTGCCATCCGCTTGGCAGCCAGGCCTTTTATCCCCTGCATCACCGGCCATTTCCGGTGGTTGTGGCCAGGGCGGGTAATGCACCCGGTCCGGCTGATTTGCGCGTGTTTCTGACCAATGGGCGCCAGGGTGTAAACCTGCATCCCGGTGTATGGCACCACTACCAGTTAAGCCTCGGCCAGGATTCGGATTACCTCGTGATCGACCGTGCCGGTGAAGGTGATAACTACCGGGAACAACACTTTGAGGAAGAGGTCTGGCTGGTGATATGAACCCGCTGGTCTCCGTCGTATTGCCGGTTCGCAACGGTGGTGAATATTTGCGCCCGGCGGTCGCGAGCATACTTACCCAGACACATGAAAACCTCGAACTGCTGTTGATTAACGACCACAGCAGCGACCAGGCGATAGCAGCGCTGGACAAGAGCGACCCCCGTTTGAAAATACTCGGTTGCAGCGGCCGGGGTCTGGTCGATGCCTGCAACACGGGCTTTGCACACAGCCGTGGTGAATACGTCGCGCGTATGGACGCGGATGACATATCCCTGCCTGAAAGATTGCGCTGCCAATTGGACTATCTCGACACCAACCCGGTTGTGGATATCAGCGGTTGTTGTGTCGAGATTTTTTCAGACACAGGTATTCAGGGCGGTCTCGAGCGCTACCAGGGATGGCTGAACTCGGTGCGCGAACCCGCACAGGTGCGCAACCAGGTATTCATAGAAAGCCCGCTACCGAACCCCACCCTGATGTTCCGGCGCGCTGCATTGCAACGGCTCGGTGGCTATCGCAACAATGGTTGGCCCGAGGATTACGATTTGTTGTTGCGCGCCGATGCCGCCGGTATGTCCATGGGTAAGCCCGAGGGGGTTTTGCTGCGCTGGCGTGAACACGAAACCCGTCTGACGCATACCGATTCACTCTATGACCGGCAAAATTTTATGCAGGCCAAGACGTATTTCCTGGTCCGGCAGCGCCTGCAGGGCCGTTCCGTCATCATCTGGGGCGCGGGCCCGAGCGGACGCCTGATGTATGACCTGCTCAACGCACAGGGTGCGACGCTGAAGGGCTTTATCGAGGTACACCCGCGCCGCATCGGCGGGTATAAACGCGGTCTGCCGGTGTGGCCACTCGACAAGGTCGAGGACCTCGGTTCGTCGATGTTGCTGGTTGCCGTTGGCGCCGCCGGCGCGCGCGCAGAGATCGAGACCTATCTGCACGGGCGCAACAAAATAGCGGGACAGGACTACCTGTTTGTCGCCTGATAGAATGGACACATGGAAAATCTGAAGACGCTCGAATGCCTGCTGGTCCAGTCGCAATTGTTCTGGGCGGATGCCGACGCCAACCGGCGACAGTTGGAAGCCATTGCACGTGACAACGGTTCCGGCTGCGACCTGGTCGTTTTTCCGGAAACCTTTACCAGTGGTTTCCTGGGCGATGCCGAAGCGGAACCGGAGACCATGGACGGCGCCACGCTCGAATGGATGAAATCCCTGGCCGCCGAACTCGGTTGCGTACTCTGCGGCAGTGTGGCCATTGCCGCGGAGCAGGGCAGGGTCAACCGCCTGCTGTGGGTGCAACCCGATGGCAGTGTCCAGTATTACGACAAGCGGCATTTATTTTCTTTCGGCGGCGAAGACAAGCGCTATGTCGCGGGCCATGAACGCAAGATCTTCCACTATCGCGGTTGGCGTATCTGCCCGCAGATCTGTTATGACCTGAGGTTCCCGGTGTGGTGCCGCAACCGCGACGATTACGATGTACTGTTGTTTGTCGCCAACTGGCCGCAACCGCGTACCCCGGCATGGACGGCATTGCTGAAGGCGCGGGCGATTGAGAATCAATGTTACGTGATCGGTGTAAACCGCAGTGGCAGGGACCCGCGTGGTCTGGAATACGCGGGTGGCAGCGCCGTATACGATCCACTTGGCCAGACGGTACTGGATTTGGGTGTCAACGAGTGCAGTGACAGGACCAGCATCGAACTGGACAAGGTGACCGCGATCAGAAGTCAGCTACCCTTTCAACAGGATGCTGATCACTTTAGCTTGATCTGAGCGACGCTATTGAACGCCGCAGGGTGTGCCGGATGTCAGCGCTTGGACAACCAGCGCCACAGGGCGCCGCGCGGCAAATGCCTGCCGCTGACATTGACCAGCAGCGAATGACTGTCCATCAGCGTCCATAGCATCTGCCGGCGCGCATAATTCCGGCCCGCGAACAATAAACGGTCGTGTATCTGCAGTTCGGTTTGGCTGTCGGGCAAAAATATCCTCTGCGCACCGCGCTCCAGCGACAGGCAGACACAGGGCAACAGTTCGTTCTCTTCACTGCGGCTATTGCGGATGATGTGCTCCAGTGTCACCTTGCTGGTCTGTGAACGGACAAAACGAAGGTTCTTGGCGATCTCGCCTTTCAGTTCGAATACCCATATGCTCGGTGCGCGGTTTTTCAGTACGTCTTTGAGCCTGGCCGCGGTCCGTTCGGCAAAGCTTTCGTCACTCCTGATCAGGTGCTGCAGGAACGATTGCAATAGAGGTGTGGCGACAAAGGACAGAATCTGGCGGGCGATGATACGGCTGCGCAGAGCGACCAGGTCGGCCCCCGAACTGTCAAAAAGGGCATCGTTCTGGCGTCGCTCCTGCCTGGCGATGACAAAAATTCGTGGCTTGAGATTGCGCGCCGTCATGATTATCGAAAGGTTGTCGATATCGTCGCCGGTACCCGCCACCAGGCCCTCGGCATCTGCTATGCCGGCTTCTTCGAGGGTATGCGCCTCGGTGCCCCGTCCGAGTATCGTATGCTCATAGGCAGGCAAACGCTCCGGGTGGACATCAACCACGGTGACGTGCAAATTGTTTTTTTGCATTTGCTCGATCATGCGCTCACCGAAGCGCCCTGCACCGCATACAATCCAGCGGCCTGAGGGCGGTTCGATGACCTCGCGCAGTTCGGTGCCGGGTACGCTGATCAACCAGTCCTGCACGAGAAATTTGATCGGCGAACTCAATGCCAGTGAGACGCGCTCTGAAAAAATACGATAGGGGTTGATGATGAAATCGGTGTTGAATGAGGCCATATTGTCGCAGACACGTTGATTTTCGCTGCGCGCGATCATGGCTAAGCCGGGGCGTAGTAACTTGACCGTGATGGCGACGGTCAGGTTGACCTGGTCGTCGTTGGTCGTGGCGATAACACCCTTGCAATTCTCAAGCCGTAAACCGGCCAGTTCGAGGTTGGAGCGGTCACCTGCACGACCCGCCAGGGCGGGTACATGGCCGAACTTTTCGGTCAGTATCATTCGCCGTACGGTGTCTTCGTTGAATTCTATGACGACCGCGTGTATGCCGCGCGACAGCAAACCGGAAACCGCCATGGAGCCGGTGTTGCCAAAACCGCAGACAATGTAAAAGGGTTCTTTTATGCCCCTGACCTGCCAGTTGAAACGGCTGCGTTGAAAGGCGGCCTGGAATTGCTTGTCCAGGATAAGACCCAGCAACGTACCGATTGAGTACAGCCAGGCGACTACGTTTGGCAGCAGCAACCAGAAAACCAGGATGCGTTGTGCAGCGGTAAAGCTGTAAGGGATTTCTCCAAAACCAATCGTGGTTTGCAGTATCGCCATGAAATAGGCGGCATCGAGAAAACTCATGTGGAAAGGGTGGCCCTCTGGGTCCATCCCCGGTACGGCAATCATTGCCATGATCGAGAAGAAATAAACCAGGATCAGGACAATAAGCGGCGTGCGCATTCGCCGCATCGTCATCCAGACGATGTCATTCGTTGGTGAATGGTGTGCCAAAGCGTTTGTCCTTCAGGGTTCCCTGTTAACGTCGAATGCTGATCGTTTCCGCAATCAGCAAGGTCACCGAAACCATGTTGGCCAGCAGGGCGCCGCCCGATAACGAAACGATGCGGGAAATGACGGCGGTCGTTGTACCGGCATCGGAGACATGGACTGCATAGGTCCAGATGCCGGCGGCAATGAGTAACTGCAAATCGGCGACGAGGCTGGTGGCAAGTAAAACCGCACCCATCTGGGAACGGTCGCCAAATTTCATGATCGTGGCGATAAGGCTGACGATCAACGCTGCCGCCAGTTCAAGGACATCGTGATGGTTCGGATCGTCAACTTCGCCTATGAAAAAACCGAAGTTCAGGGTGAGTGCCAGCACGATAAAAAAGGCAAACATTACTTTTTCGAAATTCATGGTGAATATGCTCCGTTTTGTTTTTGCATATGGCTGCTATCTTAGTCTCTTCGCCTGCCTGATATAAGTGCGCTTCAGGCTGGGTTGTAAGGTGCTGGTAACTCGGCTTTATCGGGTTTTTTAAACGTTTTCCTGGCGCTTTCACTTTCCAGCAGGCTGCTTGAATAATACCGCTGCAACAGGCCGTATGCGTTAGTAAACAGGGGCTCGGCGTCCTGCTTGAAATAGTCCCAGTCCAGGCGGCACTTTTCGTTGTGCAGGTGGGAGGCGATCAACTGCAGCAACGCATCCGTTATGGTCCTGTGGTATTTGCCGGTAGCGCCGGCATTCACGACAAAGCGCCTGAAATCGCGGTTGAATTTTTGCAGCGCCTGGTCATAGGTCCAATGTGACAGGTAGTACCAAGCGAGACGGATGTGCGCTTCGTGATCAAATCCGGCCGGGTCCAGTTGGCAGCTGCGAACGGCTTCGTAAAGATTCTTGTTGCTGAGGGTTGTTGCCTGTTTCATAGGTTTGGCTTGACGCAGCTGATTTCACGGCAGGCTGGTGACATAGACCAGCGCACCAAAAAAGGGGGTGTCAAAATACTGCATCTGGCCGGTGCTGACCTGACGGTTCTGTACCAATGCATAAAGCCCGTAATTGCCGGCTCCGCCCGTGTTGTCACCACTGGCAGTTTGCATCACGTTGTCAACCTGAAAACCCGTGCCTGCAGCATTTTGTGGCCTGTTCTCCCTGAACTCGAGATCCAGGAACAAATGCAGGAAACGGCTGCGCCTGAGTTGCACGCTGCCGTCAAGCCGGTAAAAGGTGCTGCGATAGGCTGCCAACGGGTCCTGTGCTGTCAGGTCTGCCACCATGATCGAGGTGGGCGGACGCAATTGGGTGTCGATGACCTGCTGGTCATGGATGCGCATTGGCGGATAATAATCCACACGGTTCTGTTCCCAGGCGGCATACATCAATGGCTCGTAGCTCTGGCTGGAACGCAGACGCCGCCAGACATCATCCATCTCATTACCCCTGCCGGTGACAACACGCATATCGTCGGGCAGGTTGCTTTGCAAAACATCGTTTAAACCGGAGGGTAACACGCCGGCTTCAAGAGCAGCCGGTTCCGCGGGTGGATCTGGATCTTTGCTGTGCCCGCTGCCCTCAAGATCCGGAAATTGTGAAAAACTGCGCAGTTCCGGTGCGTCGAGCGGTTCGGGTGTGGTCGTAAGGTGACGGAACACGATCACCTCGACCCGGTAAAACCCCGATTCCGCCAGGACGGCAGAGCTGACGAACAACAGGAGAAGAGGCAGAAGGCGTTTCATCGTTGTTAGTTTAGATGATTTGCCTGTGATAACAAACCGGGTATTGCTGAATATCACGGGCTGATTTTGTCGAGGATTTCATCGATGATGCGGATACGTTCATCCACCGATTCCTCATCGAACATCAGCCGCAGCTTGTGCGGGCCCTGCAATTTGTAATCGAAGGGGTTGCGCTGGATCATCTCCAGCAGGGCCACAGGATTTGCACAGGTGTCCTCGCCAAATTCAATGCTGCCGCCGGTCTCGCCAAAATTGACCCGCCTGATACCGATCGCACGTGCTTTCTGACGCAACTCGGCCACCTGGAAGAGGTGCTTTGTCTGTTGCGGCAGGAGACCGAAGCGGTCGATCATCTCGACCTGGAGTTCTCGCAGGGCGCCTGCATCAGGCGCGCTGGCGATACGTTTGTACAAGGTCAGGCGCGTGTGGATATCGCCGAGCCAGTCATCCGGGATCAGCGCGGATACATGCAGCTCAATATCGGTTTCCTGGTGCAGGCTGCCTTCGAGGTCCACCTCTTTGCCGTCACGCATTGCCGAGACTGCCCGCGCCAGCAATTCGCTGTACAGGCTGAAACCCACCGATTGGATTTCGCCGCTCTGCTCATCCCCGAGCAGTTCGCCGGCGCCGCGGATTTCAAGATCGTGAGTAGCCAGTGTAAAGCCGGCGCCCAGTTCCTCTAGCGAGGCGATGGCCTCCAGGCGTTTGCGCGCGTCGCCCGTCATGCTGCGTTCATCGGGTGTGATCAGGTAGGCGTAGGCGCGGTGATGCGAGCGCCCCACGCGGCCCCTGAGTTGATGTAGCTGGGCGAGGCCGAATTTATCGGCACGGTTGATGATGATGGTATTGGCGGTGGGTATGTCGATGCCGTTTTCGATGATGGTGGTGCACACCAGCACGTTGACGCGCTGGCGGTAAAAGTCCAGCATGACTTTTTCCAGTTCACCCTGGGGCATCTGCCCGTGCGCCACGCGGATACGCGCCGACGGCACCAGTTCACCCACTTCGCGCGCGATCTGTTCGATATTGCGCACCTCGTTGTGCAGGAAGAATGCCTGGCCGCCGCGCTGGATCTCGCGTTGCAGGGCTTCGCGCAACAGCGCGGTGTCCCACCTGGAGACCAGTGTCTTCACGGCCATGCGGCGCGCCGGCGGTGTGGCGATGATCGACAGGTCGCGGATGCCGGCCATGGCCATGTTGAGCGTGCGTGGTATAGGTGTCGCGGTCAGCGTCAACAGGTCGACTTCGGCGCGCAGTTGTTTCAGGCGTTCTTTCTGGCGCACGCCAAAACGCTGCTCCTCGTCGACGATCACCAGGCCCAGCTGTTTGAAGCGTACATTGCGCTGCAGCAGTTTGTGTGTGCCGATGACGATATCCACTTTGCCTGCTTCGAGATCCTTGAGCACAGCGTCCGCCTGTTTGCCGGTGCGAAAACGCGACAGCAGTTCGATGCGTACCGGCCAATCGGCAAAACGGTCGCTGAAATTGGAGAAATGCTGCTGGGCGAGCAGGGTGGTCGGGACCAGGATGGCCACCTGCTTCTGGCCCTGCACCGCTATAAAAGCCGCACGCAATGCGACTTCGGTTTTACCAAAACCAACGTCACCGCAAACCACGCGGTCCATCGGTTGGCTGGACACCATGTCCTGAATTACGGCATCGATGGCCGATTGCTGATCGGCCGTTTCCTCGTAGGGGAAACCGGCACTGAAGTCCGCGTACATGGGTTGGTCGAAATCAAAGCCGAACCCTTGGCGGGCCTGTCTGCGCGCGTACAAATCGAGCAGTTCGGCCGCCACATCGCGTACTTTTTGAGCGGCGCGTTTGCGTGCTTTCGACCACTGTTCACTACCCAGGCGGTGCAGGGGTGCGGTTTCGGCTGCGCCACCGGTGTAGCGGCTGATCAGGTGCATCGAGGTGACCGGCACGTAAAGCTTGTCCTCGCCGGCGTACTCGAGCATCAGGAATTCGGCCTTGCGCTCGTCTATTTCCAGGGTTTGCAGGCCACGGTAGCGACCGACACCGTGATCCTCGTGCACCACAGGGTCGCCGGGTTCGAGGTCCGAGAGGCTGCGGATGATTGACTCGGGGTCGCGCTCGGAACGCTTGCGCGTGGTCTTGAGCCTGACCCTGCCGCCAAATAACTGGCTCTCGGTGAGAATGGCCAGGTCATCGCCGGCGACGAAACCCTCCTCCACGGGCAGAACAGTCAAACCCAAGGGGGCTTTGCTGGACTGGAATTCACTCCATGACTCAAAACGCTGTGGGCGGATAGCAAATGCCCGCAAGGTTTCCGACAGCACTTCGCGGCGCCCGGTGGTATCGGCGGCGAACAGGACGCGCCCGGGGAACCCACGGATAAATTCAAGCAGTGCTGCGGCAGGCTCATGACCACGGTCGTGGATATGCAGGTCCGGTGCCGCGCCAGTCTCAAAGTGCAGCGCATGTGCAGGGCGTTCAGCGGTATCCAGCAGCTTGACCGTACTGAACTGGTTGAGTTGCCTGGTTAACTCTGCCGAATCGAAATAGAGCTCCAGGGGATCCAGAACAGGTCGCTCGACATCGTGCCGGCGCTGTTCCCAGCGCTCCGTCATCGATGACCAGAAGTCGGTTGCCGCTGCCTCAACACCTTGCTGGATAACGACCAGCGGGCTGGCCGGCAGGTAATCGAGCAGGCTCTCGGTGTGCTCAAAAAATAACGGCAGGTACTGTTCCAGGCCCTGTGGGTGCAGACCCTGGCGCAGGTCCTGGTAAAGTGAGACCTTGCGCATATCAACGACGAAACGGTAGCGGAAAGCCTTGCGAAAATCCTCGAACGAAGCCGGATCACAGGGGTACTCGCGGGCCGGCAGCATATCGAACCCGGTCAAGGCCGTGCTGGAGCGCTGCGTCTCGGGGTCAAACTCGCGCAAGGAGTCTATCTCTTCGTCAAACAGGTCGATGCGCAACGGCACTTTGCTGCCGCTTGGAAACAGATCGATTACCGAACCGCGCACGGCGAACTGGCCTGCTTGATAAACCGGGTCGCTGTGGTTGTAACCAGCCTGTTGCAGACGTTCCCGGAACTCATTGATCACCAGCGTTTGACCGGTTTTCAGCTGGATATTGTGCCCCAGGGCGTGACTGCGTGGCGGCAGGCGTTGCAACAGGGTGGCCATGGGCACCAACAGCAACCCACGCTTGACGGAGGCCAGCGAGGACAACGTGGCCAGGCGTTCTGCGACAATGTCCGGGTGGGGTGAAAACGGGTCGTAGGGCAGCGTTTCGTGATCCGGGAAATGCAGTATTGGCACGGAGCCATCGCTGAACAGGCGTATGTCCTGTTCCAACAGGTGTGACTGGTGGCTTGAACGGGTGACGACCAGCACGATGCCGTCATAAGCGCGCGCCGCCGATAACAGCGCCAGAGCGGTACTGCTGCCATGCAGGCCGCTCCAGGCTGAAGCCTCGCCGGCAAAACGTGCACCGAGGGGGCTTTTGGGCCCGTTAACGTTCATTATTCGGTTTGCGGAACAAACGACAGCTGACCGTAGAACCGCAGGATCAGCCAGAGTACGAGCAGTCCGATCAGCATGCCGAGCCACCAGGGCGTTCCGATTGCTGTCATCAGGCTTCCGAAAAGGATGGCCGTTGCACCTACCGTGAGCGCGTAAGGCATCTGTGTACGCACGTGCTCGATATGGTCACAACCGGATGCCAGCGAAGACAATATGGTGGTATCGGATATGGGCGAGCAGTGATCGCCCCAGACCGCGCCGGCGAGGATGGCGGAGATCGATGAGTACAGAATATGCATGTGCTCGGGGCCTGTCTGGCCCTGTGCCGTCATCATCGCCCAGGTCAGCGGCATGACCAGCGGAAACAAGATACCCATGGCGCCCCAACTCGAACCGGTCGCGAAGGCGGTGACGGCTGCGAGCAGGAACACGATCGTAGGCAGCATAAAAGTTGGTAGTGCATCACCCAGCACGTTGGTCAGAAAATCTGCGGTTCTCAATACGTCGGTGATCTCGCTCAGTGACCATGCGAGGATCAGGATGATCATCGCCATCAGCATCGAACTGACGCCGTGGTACCAGGCGTTGACCACTTCGTCGAGGCTGAGAATTTTCTGGCTCACGGACAACAGCGCGGCCGTTAGCATCGAACACAGCGATGACCACATCAGGGCCGCGTAAGGATCAGCGCTGCCAATGATGTCCCTGATGGATGGGTTCGCAATATCGGTGGTGGCCTGTTGCCCGGTGACATACAAGCCGGCCACCATACCTGCAATCATGACCAGCACCGGGATATAGGCATTAAAAGCACGGTGGGGCTTGTTGTCGACAGGGCGGAGAATCTCTTTTTCCTGGCTGTGTTCCTGCTTGATATAAGGGCCTTTTGAACCGTATTTTTGAGCACGCCGCTCCGATACCAGCATGGGACCGAAGTCCCTGCCGGAAATCGAAACCATGAAAACGAATACGACTGCCATGATCGGGTAAAAGCTGTAGGGAATGGTATTGAGAAATAACAGGTAAGCCTCGGTGTCGAGCCCATCCATCTTGCTGAGGGAAGATCCGATCAGGCCAATTTCATATCCGATCCAGGTCGTCACGACCGCGACGCAGGCCACCGGGGCGGCAGTTGAATCGACGATATAAGCCAATTTT
>DATCZY010000043.1:0-2844 GCA_036525655.1 Lysobacterales bacterium
TCGCCGTCGGCAAAAGGCAGTTTTTCCGCGTTGGCCAACGAGTATTCGATATTGCCGACCAGGCCCCGGTCTTCCATGCGCTGGCGGCCCACCGCCAGCATGGCCTCGTTGATATCGCTCAGAACGACGCTGCCGCTTGAACCGACCCGTTTGCTCATCAATGCCGCGATGTCACCGGTGCCACCGGCCAGGTCGAGGACCCTTTGTCCGGGGTGGATGTTACTGATGGCGATAAAGTGGCGCTTCCACAAACGGTGAACGCCAAATGACATCAGGTCGTTCATCAGGTCGTATTTACCGGCCACGGATTCAAAAACGCCGCGAACCAGGCGGGTTTTCTCTTCAACGGGTACGTCCTTGTAACCAAAATGGGTGGTGCCGGCTGGCCCGGGTTTTTTATCAGTCTGTTCCATTGTCTAGACCCGTTTGAAGAAAAAACCTATTGTACATTCACCGCGGTTTGATGGGGTGATTTTAAGCTCAAAGCATAAACCGGACCGCTGGTGTTCCGGCCCGGAGCCACTTGTGTTCATGAACCCGACCAGCCTTCATGACAAAGTTGACATCTTCCATTGAACCGGAGTTTTCCGATGGATGGCAATGATATCAACCAATTTGGAAACTAGAGAATGTAGCGGCTCAGGTCTTCATTCTCCGCCAGCGCACTCAGGTGCTGATCGACATAGGCGGCATCCAGCACAATGGACTCACCGCTTTTGTCGGGCGCCTCGAATGATATGCTGTCCAGCAGACGTTCCAGTATGGTATGCAGACGACGCGCACCGATGTTTTCCGTCGACTCATTGACCTGGGCGGCGATCTCGGCGATGCGTCTTACCGCGTCCTCGCCGAACTTCAGATCAAAACCTTCTGTCGCCATCAGGGCGCTGTACTGCTGGGTCAGGGAGGCCTTGGGCTCGGTCAGGATGCGCATGAAATCATCGGCATTCAGGGCGCGCAATTCGACCCGGATCGGTAAACGCCCCTGCAGTTCCGGAATCAGGTCCGAAGGCTTGGAAAGGTGAAACGCGCCGGATGCTATGAACAGCATGTGGTCGGTTTTCACCATGCCATAACGGGTCGAAACGGTGCAGCCTTCGACCAGTGGTAACAGGTCGCGCTGCACACCTTCGCGCGACACGTCGGCACCGGCGTATTCGCCGCGCTTGGCAACCTTGTCCAGTTCATCGATAAATACGATGCCGTTTTGCTGTGCGGCTTCAAGCGCTTGTTGCTTGATTTCATCGTCGTTGATCAGTTTTGCGGACTCTTCTTCGATCAACAACGGGATCGCGTCCTTGATGCGCATTTTGCGTTTGCGGGGTTTGCTGCCGCCCATGTTCTGGAACATGCTCTGCAACTGGCTGGCCATCTCTTCCATGCCCGGAGGTGTCATGATTTCAACACCGATCTGCGTCGTCGCGTCGAATTCGATTTCACGCTCATCGAGTTCGCCGGCCAGCAGTTTGCGTAACATTTTCTGACGCGTCGAGGCCTGGCTGTCACTACCCTGTTCGATGGGTTCAGGCTCATTGGCAAAACCGATGTGGGCGGGTTTTGGCAGCAGGATATCCAGAACGCGGTCACGTGCCGCATCTTCGGCGCGCGCGCCCACCTTGGCAACCGCCTGCTCGCGCAGCATGTTGACGGCGAAGTCGACCAGGTCGCGTATTATGGATTCAACGTCCTTGCCGACGTAGCCGACCTCGGTGAACTTGGTGGCCTCAACCTTGATAAAAGGCGCGTTGGCCAGCTTGGCCAGACGACGCGCGATTTCGGTTTTACCGACACCGGTCGGACCTATCATCAGGATGTTTTTGGGTGTGATTTCGTTACGCAGTTCTTCATCCACCTGTATCCGGCGCCAGCGGTTACGCAGGGCGATGGCAACGGCGCGCTTGGCGTCCGATTGGCTGATGATGTGTTCGTCCAGTTCCTGGACAATTTCGCGCGGGGTCATCTGTGACATGTTAAGGGCCTTCCTGTCTTATATATCCAGGGTTTCAATGATGATGTTCTCGTTGGTGTAGATGCAGATTTCAGAAGCTATCAGCAACGACTTCCTGACGATCTGCTCTGCGTCCAGGTCGGTGCTGTCGAGGTAGGCCATAGCCGCGGATTGTGCGAACGGTCCACCCGAGCCAATGGCGATCAGTCCGTTTTCCGGTTCGATAACATCGCCGTTTCCGGAGATCAGCAGGGAATTCTCCTTGTCGGCTATGGCCAGCAGGGCTTCAAGGCGCCGCAACATGCGGTCGGTGCGCCAGTCTTTGGCCATTTCTACCGCGGCGCGCACGAGGTTGCCGGAATACTTTTCCAGCTTGCCTTCAAAACGTTCGAACAATGTGAATGCGTCGGCGGTCGCGCCTGCAAACCCGGCGATGACCTGGTCCTTGTACATGCGCCGCACCTTGCGCGCATTGGATTTCATCACGGTATTGCCGAGCGTTACCTGGCCGTCCCCGCCCATGACCACCTTGTTGCCCCTGCGGACCGAGCAAATGGTTGTTCCCCGATATTGTTCCACGCGATGCTCCTGTTGAATGCGTGAAACAAAGGTGGGGATACCTGCAGATAATTGCAAGCATGACGTACACTGGCTACGTGGCAGAGTCTTATGGGGATGCTGTATGGGGTTTTTAATTGAGGTGGTTTGGGCTGCGCTGCTGGTGGGTGTGCCGGTTGGTCTGTTCACCCTGGCGCTGGTCTGGTGGGCATTGCAAGGGGGGCATCTCAAGGAGTCCACGGATACCAACGCGCTCAAGCGTGAAATGAAAGCGATGTCCATGTCAGACAAGAAGAAAAAAAAGAAAGATCCCGCATGGCAAAAAGAAAACCTGCATC
>DATCZY010000044.1:0-2431 GCA_036525655.1 Lysobacterales bacterium
CCCCATTGAACCAAGCAATTTTGAAGTATTCAGCCCGGCGACCGAAGAGTCCGTTTCGACCATTTCAATGGGTACACCCGAAGACATCGACCTGGCAGTGCAAGCCGCACGCCGGGCATTTGAATCGTATTCAGTTTCATCGACAAATGACCGCAAGGATCTCCTGCAGGAAATTCTAAGGATCTATAAAAAGCGTTACGACGAGATGGCCGAGCTCATAACCCTGGAGCTTGGCGCACCGATCAGCATGTCAAGGAAATCACAGGCGGCGTGCGGTGTGGGTCACCTGGAAGGGTTTTTGGCTGCGCTGGAAAAGCTGAAGGTGCGCCGGCAGATGGCCAGCGGCGATACGCTTCTCAGGGAGCCCATCGGCGTTTGCGGTTTGATTACACCGTGGAACTGGCCAGTCAACCAGATCGCCCTGAAGGTCTTGCCGGCCCTGGCGGTGGGTTGTACCTGTGTGCTGAAACCCAGTGAATTGACACCGCTAAGCGCCATGCTGTATGCCGAAATTCTGCATGAGGCCGGTGTTCCCAAGGGTGTTTTCAACCTGGTCAATGGTGAAGGGCCGGTCGTCGGCGCCGCCTTGTCGCGGCATCCCGATGTGGACATGATATCGTTCACCGGTTCAACCCGGGCCGGCGTTGCGGTAACCCGGGATGCGGCCGAAACGGTCAAGAAAGTGACCCTGGAGTTGGGCGGCAAGTCACCGAACATACTGTTTGCAGACGCGGATGTGGAAAGCGCCGTAAAGCGCGGTGTATTCGGCTGCTTTTATAATTCGGGACAATCATGTAATGCGCCGACGCGTATGCTGGTCGAAAGGTCCATTTATTCGAAAGTGCTGGAGATCGCAAAATCCACGGGTGAAAGTCAGCAGGTGGGTGATCCCGCAAAAGAAGGCCGCCATATCGGCCCGGTTGTCAGCGCTCTTCAATTTGAGCGTATTCAAAACCTGATTAATTCGGCCATCAGCGAAGGCGCGACACTGCTCGTAGGCGGCCCCGGCAAACCGGATGGATTTAACAAGGGCCATTATGTCAGGCCGACCATTTTCTGTGATGTGCGCAACGACATGCGAATCGCGCAGAAAGAGGTGTTCGGACCGGTGTTGGCCATTATCCCGTTCGACGGTGAAGACGAAGCCGTTCGAATCGCAAACGATACACCCTACGGCCTCGCGGCCTACATAGAAACCGGCGATGCCGACAGGGCGGAACGGGTTGCACAGAAACTGCGTGCCGGGCAGGTCTATATCAACGGCAGCGATTGCGCCGTAGACAGCCCGTTTGGCGGCTACAAAATGTCAGGACTCGGGCGCGAAGGCGGTATTTTCGGTCTCGAGGATTTTCTCGAAATCAAGGTCGTGTCGAGGCCCTGACCAGCCTCAATCGTCCTCGACGAAATGACAGCCCCTGCTCTCCGGGTTTAACTTTGCGGCGTGCACCACCAGCAAGGCGGTTTGCACCGCGTTTCTGAGTTCGATCAGGTCGCGGCTCAGGCGGCAGTCACTGTAAAAAGACTGCACTTCTTCGCGTAGCTCGAGCAGGATGCGCCGGGCCCGGGTCAGGCGCCGGTTCGAACGGACGATACCCGCATAATTCCACATGGTTTGTTTTATCAGGCTCAGATCCTGCTGGATGAGAGTCGGGTCGGCATCGCGAAGCGGGCTTTTCCAGGCGCGTGGTTCCGGCAGCCGGAATTCCAGGTTTTCAATATCTGCAATATCGGCCTTCGCGGTGAATTTTGCACTCGTCAGGCACTCCAGCAACGAAGTGCTGGCCAGGCGGTTGGCACCGTGCAAGCCGGTACAGGCGGTTTCACCGATGGCGTTGAGATGTTTGACGTTGGTGCGGCCATCGAGGTCGGTGTGGACACCGCCGCAGGAATAGTGAGCGGCCGGGACCACCGGGATCGGCGTCGACGTGATGTCGATCCCGTGTTCTTTGCAGCGTTGGTAAATGTAGGGAAAACGCTCGCGGATGTAGTCCGAATCCAGTGCAGTGGCGTCTAGATAAACACACGCGTCACCGCTTTTGATCATTTCCTGGTGAATGGCGCGTGACACGATATCACGCGGGGCCAGTGAACCGCGCGGATGTATGGCATCCATAAATTTTTCGCCACGGCCGTTGATCAGCACGGCGCCTTCGCCACGCAGCGCCTCTGTGATCAGAAAGTGCGGTGCGTTGACACCGTAGAAAACGGTCGGGTGAAACTGCACGTATTCGAGATCGATCAGGCGGGCGCCCACCCGGTAGGCCATCGCGTAGCCGTGGCCGACGGTGCCAGCGCGGTTGGTGCTGTGTTGATAGATCTGGCCCAGGCCGCCGGTCGCGAGAATGGTTTTACGGGCAACGAATGCAACCGGTTCGCCGCAATCACCATCGAGCACGTAGGCGCCGAAGCACGTGAGCGGCTCGAAACGGTC
>DATCZY010000045.1:0-2767 GCA_036525655.1 Lysobacterales bacterium
TCTTTTACCATTGAGGCAGTTACTGCCATCTTCCTATTCCTTTTTCAATTCAATTCAAATATTCCGGTATGAGTGCCGGCCCGGCGCCCCGTCTTTGACGGGGAGCTACTGTCAGTCATCCGTTTCTTTTTTAGCGGCTGTTTTCTTGGTAACTTTCTTTTTAGCTACCTTCTTGGCTGCAACCTTTTTCGCAGGGGCTGCTGCTTTTTCAGTCGCGGGAGCCTCAGCGGCCTTGGGTGACTCAGCTTCAACGGTTTCAACCGGTGCGGCCTCGGCAGTTTCAACCGGCGCAGCTTCAACGGTTTCAACCGGTGCGGTTTCAGCGGTTTCAACCTCAGCAGTTTCAGCCTCTGGAGATTCGGTTGCTTCCGCTTCGGAGGAATCAGCCGCTACAGGTGCTTTCTTGACCACTACTTTTTTGGCGACTTTTTTCTTCTCTGCCGGCTCAGCTTTGGCTTTAGGCGCCTTGGCTGAACGTTTAACCGGGTTGCCGTATTCGTCCAGTTCTACAAATTCATCACTGTCTTCGAAATGAGGAACCGACGCGCGGCCTTCACGCACGGCGTCCGCCGCCAATTGGGCATACAGACGAATGGAGCGAATCGCGTCATCGTTACCCGGGATCACATAATCGATATCATTGGGTGAACAATTGGTATCGACGACTCCGATAACGGGGATGCCCAGTTTGCGCGCTTCTTTGACCGCGATGTCTTCGTGACCGACGTCCACGACAAACATGGCGTTAGGCAGGTTTTTCATGTCCTTGATGCCGCCGAGGGTTTTTTCGAGCTTGTCACGTTCGCGTGTCAATTGCAGGATTTCTTTCTTCAGCAAACGTCCAAAACTGCCGTCCTCTTCCATCTTTTCAATTTGGCGTAAGCGCTTGATGGATTGGCGGATCGTGCGGAAGTTGGTCAGCATGCCACCCAGCCAGCGGTGGGAAACATACGGCATGCCACAACGTGCGGCTTCCTCGGCAATTGACTTTGACGCGGCGCGCTTGGTGCCGACGAACATCACGGAGCCGCGCTTTGAGGCGATGCTTCCAATGAAATTCATGGATTCCACCAACATGGGCAGCGTCTTTTCGAGATTGATGATATGGATCTTTCCACGTGCTCCAAAGATATATGGAGCCATTTTGGGATCCCAGTAACGGGTTTGGTGACCGAAGTGCACGCCAGCTTCGAGCATTTGGCGCATGGTAACGTTTGGCATTGGTTAAATCCTTTACATGGCAGAAGCACAGCGGCCAATGATCTGCAATCTGGCGTCGCTGATTTCCCGGGTTAATCGTCCACGTACCCTGTCCGGAAACCCTGATTTTACAAGGCACCCAACCGAACAATTGCGGTATGTGTGTGTATTTGATGCCGTTAAATCAGCGGGAAAACCCCGTTAATTCCGACACCTCAATGTCTGACCATGACGAGAGAGCCATAGACAGCAGGGCTTTATACCAAAATTGACATGACGCGGCAATACAAATGTGGGTTTATGCTTCATTTTTAGCGCGCCAACCCTTAAAGCCAGGTTGGGTTCAGTCGCAAAGTCAAACTTTGGCCAGTTCCGTCCTCACGGCATCCAGCCAGGTTTTCTGGCTTTTACGGAAGTGCGACGGGGCGAGTTTTGCATCGTTGAGGATGGATTCAAACTCGGCACGTGAGGCACTGGCTTTTCCGGCAGCCTCCAGGCAGACTGCCAACCTGTACCTGGCTTCCACACCCGGAAAGTATCCTGAAACGGCGGAGTATTCACGCACGGCCTTGTCAATCTGGCCTTGGGCTTCAAGCGCACGCGCATATAACAGGTGGCCCTCTGCTGAGCGGAAATCCGGATTATGTTGCTGCAATAATTCGAGCGTCTCTATCGTTTCGTCCATGCGGTTCTTGTCAAACTGAAGACGGGCCTTGAGCAGCAATAGTGTAGGTTCGTTTGCAAACAGACCTTTGAGTGCCTCGTTGATGATCTCTTCAGCCTTGTCGGTATCACCGGATTCCAGCAGGGCCTCAGCATAGCGGCGGCTGTTATCCACATTGGGCGACTGGTTCCAGGCGGCTTCGTGTTGTCGCAGATCGGCACCCGGATTCAGGGTCTGCTTGACACTCCTTACCGCCCTTTGACCGGCGATGCTGCCCGAGAATTGTGGCAGCACTTCGATGATGAAATAGGCGAGGCCACCAAGCAACGGTATAAACAGGAGGAACATAATCCAGTAAAAGCTGCGACCGGTCTTGATCACATGGACTATCAAGGCCAGTTGCATGACCCAGATCAGGATGGAAATTGTCGACATTATGTTCTTACCCCGTGAAATCACTAAAATTTATACAAACTGTACGACATGATGCATTGTGCAATAGTTGCATTTGTGTTTTTTTAACCGGTTGTAGGCAGTCTGGTTGTCTTTACAGCGGAGCGGTAATGGTTTTTGCCGCAAAGTGGCCATAATAATTAACACAACCGACTAACAATATAGTGACTGGCAGGATGCTGGTTCAAGTTCTAAACACGGATTGTCCCACCAGGGTTGGTTCCCTTTGTTGACTCCAGGCTTGTGCAAGGCTGCAAGAGTGGCGTATTCGTCCCCGCTTTTTTTATAAAATCCCGCCGAGCCTGATGAAACAGGGAGGTTTCAGTGGGCGGCTTACTTTGCATCCGTAGACAGCGGTGACGCAACCGGTGTTTGCGTTGCCCGGCAACAACCACGCATCCCGCATTACGAGCTTGTACAGAACACGCCTTGAAACAATCGGAAAATCAC
>DATCZY010000046.1:0-5801 GCA_036525655.1 Lysobacterales bacterium
ACTGTGACCTGCATAACCACAATGCGCGCAACGGTAGGACGGTTGCCTGGCCAGAAGTTTTTGCGCCACGGCACGGAGTATCTCATCACCGGATTCTGTTTCCGGTCCACCCTCAAGTTTCAATTGAATCAGGTAATCCAGGCCCTGGACCGACGGCCGGCGTGTCAATGCCTCGGCCAGGTAGCGGGTGGCTGCCTCGAGGCCCTGTTCCTCTCGCATGACCCCTGTCAGTGACATTAACAGGCTTATCCCATCATAACTCTCAGCCCATTTCTGCATACTCGCGAGCGCCCGCCCAAACGCCTCTGCTTTCCGCGCGCTGGCCAGGTAGGGCTCCAGAATGTCATGGATGTACTCCCTATCCATTTCAACAATTTCTTCATAAACATCGAGCGCTTCGATGAACATTTCCTGCTGCAGGGCAATTTTTGCAAGTATCAGTCTCGCACGAATGCTCTCAGGGAAATATCGCCTGGCCTGGCGCAGGTGTTTCCTTGCCGCAGCGGGTTTGTTTTCGGTCAGATCTATTTCCGCCATCTCACAACAAAAATGGGACATCACCAGACCCATCTTCTCGTCCGTCACAGCCTCAAGTTTCTGCGCCTGCTGCAAAGCCTTGTCCCAGTCCTTTTCCTGTTGATATATGTCCAGCAGGTGTCGCAACGCGGAAGGTGCTTGTGATTCACGCTCTATTAATTCGTTGAACAGGTTTTCAGCACGGTCAAACAGACCTGCACGCATGTAATCCTCACCCAATTCAAGCAGAGCACGGGTTTTCTGGCTTTCATCCAGACCCGGTTTCGAGATAATGTTTTGATGGACTCTTATCGCCCGCTCAACTTCACCGCGGCGTCTGAACAGGCTGCCGAGTGCAAGATGCGTTTCAATGGTATCGGC
Organism: Lysobacterales bacterium; assembly: GCA_036525655.1. Lineage (GTDB taxonomy): Bacteria > Pseudomonadota > Gammaproteobacteria > Xanthomonadales > SZUA-36 > SZUA-36. Next base: position 898 of record DATCZY010000046.1, read on the forward strand.
GGTAACCTCGGCCATTTCGATGAAAACCGCGATGGCTTTATCCGGCTGTTCATCCAGGAGGTAATTGAGACCCTGGAAATAGCGACTGCTGAAATTACGATTTCGCTTACGCTCGCCGCGACGGGTTGTGCTCTTAGCCAGAATCCAACCGCCCCAGGCAGCTGCCGGAATCAACGCAAGCAACAGCGTTTCAATCATCAGGCAAGCTTAAGTCAGTGCTTTCTTGTTTGGTTAATGCGGCCCGTGCTTTGCGCAACTGATGACGCAGTGGCAGGACGCGTGCAATATAAACTGCACCCAATCCGAGCACTACGCCTATGGAGAGGCCCAATAAAACCGCGAGGCCAAGCGGAAGCTCAAACTGGACCCAGAGCAAATCCAATTGAACAGGACTTGAGTTCAGGGTACCCACCAGCAACCCAAGCACAGTGGCTGCGATGGCCAACAGGATAAAGCCCAGCTTTTTCACGATAAACTTTACCCTTTCAAAAAGATCAGGTTTTGATGTTTACCCGATCACGTAATGATTTACCCGGTTTAAAATGAGGCACGTGCTTACCTGGTAAAGCAACGGCGTCACCGGTCTTCGGATTGCGGCCCATTCTAGGTGCGCGATGATGCAGCGAGAAACTGCCGAAACCCCTGATTTCGATACGTTCACCGGTGGAAAGCGAACTGCTCATTTGCTCCAGGATGGATTTAACTCCAAGCTCAACATCCATGTGTGCCAGATGTTGTTGTTCTACTGAAAGACGATCAATCAATTCTGATTTAGTCATTGGTATTTCACGTTCCTGTTCGATTATTTTTGTATTAGCCAAAAAACGGGCGGTCCAGATTGGACCGCCCGTTTCCCGAATCAATTATCCTGCTCGAGTTGCTCTTTCAGCAATTCACCCAGTGAAGTCGTACCACTGGAAGCATTTTGTGAATGATAATCTTCAAGCGCTTCGGCAAGTTCGTCATCTTCCAATGCTCTGATAGACAGGGCCAAAGTGCGGTTCTTCCGATCCAGGCTGATGAATTTAGCCTCGACTTCGTCACCCACGCTGAGTACCTTGCTGGCATCTTCAACACGCTCTTTCTTGATGTCAGACGCGCGAAGGTAACCTTCAACACCATCCATCAACTCGATGACAGCACCACGGGCGTCCACTTCCTTGACGATACCCTTAACCTGGCTTCCACGGGGATTCTCAGCCATGAAGGTTGCAAATGGATCCTGATCCAATTGCTTGAGACCCAGTGAAATACGTTCACGTTCAGGATCGACAGCCAATACAACCGCTTCGACTTCTTCACCCTTGGCGAAGTTGCGAACAGACTCGTCACCCGGTGTCAGCCAGGAGATATCAGACAAGTGAACCAGGCCATCGATACCACCATCCAGACCGATAAAAATGCCGAAATCAGTGATGGATTTAATCGCACCGGTAACACGGTCACCCTTGTTATGGGTCGCTGCAAAGGTTTCCCAGGGATTTGACTGGCACTGTTTCATACCGAGTGAGATACGGCGACGTTCTTCATCGATCTCGAGAACCATAACTTCAACTTCATCGCCAGTCTGGACGACTTTTGCCGGGTTGATGTTCTTGTTGGTCCAGTCCATTTCAGATACATGCACCAAGCCTTCAACACCGTCTTCAATTTCAACGAAACAACCGTAATCGGTGATATTGGAAACATGTCCGAACAGGCGTGAACCGACAGGGTAACGGCGAGCGAGATCGCTCCATGGGTCATCACCCAATTGCTTGAGGCCCAATGAAACGCGGTTACGCTCACGGTCGAAACGCAGGACCCGCACTTCCAGTTCATCGCCTACATTGACAACTTCACTGGGGTGACGGACGCGCTTCCATGCCATGTCGGTAATATGCAACAGGCCATCGATACCGCCGAGGTCGATAAATGCACCATAGTCGGTGAGGTTCTTGACCACACCCGTGACGATGGAGCCTTCTTCCAGACCTGCTAATAATTGCTCGCGCTCTGCGCTGAACTCGAGTTCAACGACGGCACGACGGGACACAACGACATTGTTGCGTTTACGGTCGAGCTTGATGATTCTGAAGTCCAGATCCTTGCCTTCAAGATAGGTCGGATCACGAACCGGACGCACATCCACCAGTGATCCTGGCAGGAATGCGCGAATGTCGTTGATATCGACCGTAAAGCCACCTTTGACTTTTCCGCTGATTTTGCCCTGTATGGTTTCTTCACCCTGGAACGCGCTCTCGAGCTTGTCCCAAACCATGGCGCGCTTGGCTTTTTCACGTGACAGCCGGGTTTCACCGTAACCATCCTCGATGGCTTCCAGCGCAACTTCTACACTATCCCCAACTGCTACTTCCAATTCACCGTTCAAAGAACGGAACTGGTAGATGGGCACGATGCCCTCTGATTTTAATCCGGCGTTGACGACAACTACGTCGTCCCTGATTTCAACTACGGTACCGGTAATAATAGTTCCTGGTGTCAGGCTTTGTGACACGAGGCTTTGTTCAAATAATTCAGCGAAACTTTCAGTCATTGGTTTAATCTCAACAAACATACCGTTATTAACAGCATGTCCACCTGGTTAATGGGCACATCATTGTGCCGGTTAAAAAAACCATCGCCCACCATGGGCGAAGGAATATTTTCTTTTACAAACAGTCGCTTGGAACGCAGCGTTAAATCAAAGAAACAATTTTATTGAACACTTCATCAATGCTCAATTCCGTCGAATCAATGATCACTGCATCCTCAGCCGGTCTTAGCGGTGCGATGCTACGCGATTGATCACGTAAATCACGAGCTTTGATCTCTTTGAAAAGGCGCGTGAGATTAACACTTTCCCCTTTTTCTTTCAACTGCTTATACCTTCGCTCGGCGCGAATCTCTGCACTTGCGGTAAGAAAAATTTTGAGTTTGGCGTCCGGAAAAATCACGGTTCCCATGTCGCGGCCATCCGCTACCAGTCCGGGCGGTTGGCGAAAGCGTCGTTGCCGTTCAGTCAATGCTGCCCTGACGGCCGGTATAACAGCAATTTTGGACGCCAACACGCCGGTGTCCTCATTACGCAAACGGTCACTGACATCAACTCCATCGAGCCAGGAGATCACGTCGGTCCCACTGGTCTCGAAGCGTATATCAAGATTGGCGGCAAGCTCACCGAGGGCGGTTTCATCCTCCAATGGCAGATGCCTGTCCATCACCGCCAAGGCGGTCAGGCGGTAAAGCGCGCCGCTATCGAGGAAATGCCAACCAAGGTATTTGGCCAAACGGGTGGTGATGGTCCCCTTGCCTGAACCGCCGGGGCCATCAACGGCAATAACGGGTACGTCGGCGGCACCGGCAGAGCCCGACAGGCTCACCGTTTGTCTTCCGCCTGCATATTTGCGCCCAGACTGCCCATGTCATTTGTGAAGCCCGGATAGGAGGTGGCAATATATTCCGCCTCTTCGATCACGACCGGGCTGGATGCAACCAGCCCCAGCACTGCAAAAGACATGGCGCAACGGTGGTCGCCAGCGCTTTGAACACGAGCACCGGTGACCCTGCCGCCCTTGATGTCGATGCCGTCGGGATATTCCTGCACTTCGACGCCGAGCTTTTGAAGGCCCCTTGCCATCACCGCTATACGATCGCTTTCCTTTACCCTGAGCTCCGCGGCGCCCCTGATCCGCGTAACACCCGAAGCCGTCGCGGCCAACGCCATCAGTAATGGCAATTCATCGATCATGTCGGGAACGAGGGACTCCGGAACATCGATGCCTTTGAGCTTATCGTTGAATTCAAGTTCAATGTCACCAACCGGCTCGGTGCTTTGGGACGATTGATTCATGACCCTGAACTCAGCACCCATTGCCTCCAGGCAACGCAGAAACCCGGTACGCGTCGGATTCAAGCCCACCCTTCGCACCAGAACCCTGGAGTCCGGGGTCATGGCCGCCGCCGCCAGTACGAACACGGCGGATGAAATATCACCTGGAACCGCAAATCGGCTCGCTTTCAGCCTGGAGCCACCAACGACACTGCAGGGCGAAGGCAGGTCAACACCAAATATCGGCAACATGCGTTCCGTGTGGTCTCTGCTCAGATGGGGCTCCTGCACGCGGGTGGTGCCGGAAGCAAACAAGCCTGCAAGCAATACACAGGATTTGATCTGCGCGCTGGCCACCGGGGAAACGTAATCGATACCTTTTAATCCGCGAGAGGCCCGAATCATCAGCGGTGCGGTACCGGCCTGTGTTGCAGTAATGTCGGCGCCCATCAGGGTGAGCGGCACAACAATACGTCGCATTGGCCGGCTATTCAGCGATTCATCACCGCTCAATGTGCTGTCAAAATCCTGGCCGCTTAGTACACCCGCAAGCAGACGCATCGCGGTGCCAGAGTTGCCCATATCCAATACGCCATCGGCCGGTGGTTTGAAATGACCGCCTGTGCCGGTGATAAAAATCCTGTCTGCGCGCCGCTCCACAACGGCTCCCAGTTGCTCACAGGCCCGCATCGTGGCCAGGGTATCCTCGCTCTCGAGCAGCCCGCTGAGCTCAGATTGGCCCGAAGCCAGGCTGGAAAATATCAGCGCCCGGTGACTGATGGACTTATCGCCCGGTGGGATAACCTGCCCTTGCAGTCCGGTATCCGCAGGTTCAACCGTGAGGATCATGCTTTACTCCGGCCAGGCGCAAGAACGACGGATAACATTGCAAGCGGGCACCCATTGAATCAACCATCGACCTTGTTGCCCGTTGCAAGCATATTGCTGATTGCCTTGGGATACGAGCCGAGCACCCGGGTCAAACTGGCCTGTTTCTGCATCTCCGCCAACGCCGATTTCAATGGTTCGGTCTCCGCATGGCCATCCACGTCGATAAAAAACACGTAGGACCAGCGACCGGCCCGGGCGGGAC
>DATCZY010000047.1:0-10482 GCA_036525655.1 Lysobacterales bacterium
GTGAAGGTAAAGTGGAGTTCAAGACCCGCGGTTTGCCCAAACGCAGATTTGTCAGCGTGGTGGCGTCAGAAGCCTGAAGCGCCTCGTTTGATAGAACATGAAGACCCTGCTTCGGCAGGGTTTTTTTTATGTTCAGGATTATGTTCAGGATTATGTTCAGGATGAACGGTATATCGCGATAGAGCACATGGATGTGCGGCGCGATTGTGTCAGGTTAGCACTGCGTATGTGGATGAACGGTACACCGCGGGCGCAGGACGCGCAGGAGCGGTGCCTCTCAGGTTAGCACTGGGTATGGCAGGATGCGCAGTAGCGACGTCTCTCAGGTTAGCACTGCGCGTCGTGATTCGACTAAACCTTGAAACCAATCTGCCGGGACGCCAGTGGGGTGCAGCACCTTGCTTCTGGACTCGCTATGAATACATCCATGTAAGCTCGGGCTCGACTTGGCCCAGGCCACCTTCTCGAGCGGTTCCCGCTCTCACCTTGCCTGTCTCGCACGGTCCTGAAGTGAGGTACTGCCCCCCTTGGCTTAGCGGCTACTCACACATTTCGACCAAACCACAACCCCAAATTTTCACACCGGAAAATTTAGCCGGCCCCTTATAGCGTGTATGATAGGCACAACACAGGACTGACCTAATTATGAAATTTGTTGATGAAGCATCCATTCACGTAACTGCCGGTAAGGGCGGTGACGGTTCGGCGTCATTTCGCAGGGAAAAATATATTGAATTCGGTGGCCCTGACGGAGGTGATGGCGGTGATGGCGGTAGCGTGTACCTGGAAGGGGATTCCGGTCTCAACACACTGGTGGATTTCCGTCACCGGCGCACCTACAAGGCGGAAAACGGCGTGCAGGGAAAAGGTCAGCAACGGTACGGAAAAAAAGGTAGTGACATTTATATCCGTGTTCCGTTGGGCACGGTGGTCATCGACGAACTGAATGATGTGATCCTGGGCGATGTCACCGAACATGGCCAGCATTTGTTGGTTGCCCGTGGCGGCCGCGGTGGACTGGGTAACGTACACTTTAAAAGCTCAACCAACCGGGCGCCGCGCAAGTTCACGCACGGTGAACCCGGAGAAGACTTCCAGTTGCACCTTGAGATGAAGGTGTTGGCGGATATCGGTTTGCTGGGGTTTCCCAATGCGGGTAAGTCGACCTTGATCAGTACGGTCTCAGCGGCCCGGCCAAAGGTGGCGGATTATCCATTTACCACGCTGTATCCGAATCTCGGTGTCGTGCGGGTTGGTTTGGACAGCAGTTTTGTGATCGCGGACATTCCCGGTTTGATCGAAGGCGCCGCTGAAGGCGCCGGCCTTGGTGTGCAGTTCTTAAAGCATCTGCAACGTACCAAGCTGTTGCTGCACCTCGTCGAGATTGCCCCGCTGGATGAAATGCCGCCCGAAGAGGCGGTGCGCAAACTGGAACAGGAACTGGTCAATTTTGACCGGGAGCTGGCGGATAAGCCCCGTTGGCTGGTGTTTACCAAGATTGACGTGCTGGATCGGCAAGAAGCGGAAGCCATCGCTAAACGGGTTGTGGATGAACTGAACTGGACGGCTCCGTGGTTCATGATCTCGTCGGTTACCCGGACTGGCACCGATGAATTGGTGCAAAGTATCGGCCGGGCGCTGGATGAAATGAAAGAACTTGAACGCGAAAAGCAAAAGCAGTCCGAAGCGGTGACTGACATTGATGGTTGAGTACCAGTCGCGCCTTTTTTCGGACATAAAAAAGCCCTGCTTCTGACAGGGCTTTTTAGTAATCTTTTTCCACTCGATCAGTTCAAGGAACTGAACATGGTGATTACATATTGCGAACGTGATTGTTCATGCGTGATTTATGACGTGCTGCTTTGTTGCAGTGCATCAGACCCTTGGATACCGAACGGTCAATGGCAGGGACAGCAGCCTTGTAGGCCTGCTCAGCCGCACTTTTGTCGCCGGATTCAATCGCCGCGAGAACTTTTTTGATCGCTGTGCGTACGTGCGAGCGCTGGCTGGCATTGCTCAAACGATGCTTTTCGGCCTGACGTGCACGCTTGCGTGCTGATAAACTGTTAGCCAAGGTAAATCTCCATAAATACTGGTTCAGAATGTAGCCGCGTAGTATCTTAGTTTTTCTTCGTCGGGTCAATCATTTAACAGGTAAATTCATATGATTTCTTTCGGGTTAAGTCAGGTTTCAGGGTTCAGACAGGTATGAAACTGCTGAAATCGACCGCAACGGTTGGTGCTGCAACAATGCTTTCCCGGATTTTAGGTTTTGTACGCGATGTTGTACTGGCCAAAATGTTCGGTGCCAGCGGCGAAACCGATGCCTTTTTTCTGGCCTTCAGGATACCTAACTTCATGCGACGCCTGTTCGCGGAGGGTTCGTTTTCCCTGGCGTTCGTGCCGGTGTTGTCCGAATATAAAGCCAATGGCGACAAGCAGGCGTTACGTGACCTGATCGACCATGTCACGGGCACCCTGGCCGGCGTATTGCTGGTTTTGACCGCCGTGGGTATCTTGGCCGCGCCGCTGGTCTTGTCGATATTTGCACCCGGCTGGGTGGCTGATGAGCGGCCTGAATTCAGTCTGTCCGCGGGCATGTTGCGGATCACTTTTCCTTACATCATGCTGATCTCGTTAACGGCACTTGCCGGTGGAATACTCAATACTTTTGGGCGGTTCCTGGTGCCCGCATTAACGCCAATATTGCTCAATGTTTCGCTGATCGCCGCCGCCGTATTGCTCGCCGGCCATCTCGAGGTGCCGGTCACCGCCCTGGCCTGGGGGGTGTTGGTTGCCGGTTTTGCCCAGTTGCTCATACAGATACCGGCGCTGATGCGCCTGGGTCTGATGCCACGGCCACGCTGGGGTTGGCGTCATAGCGGCGTGCGTCGCATCATAAAGTTGATGATCCCTACGCTGTTCGGCTCATCGGTGGCCCAGGTCAATCTGCTGGTTGACAGCATTATCGCGACATTCCTGGTCACCGGTAGTGTTTCCTGGTTGTATTATTCCGACCGGTTGCTGGAGTTTCCGCTGGGTGTATTGGGTATCGCGCTGGCGACGGTCATTCTCCCCAGCCTGTCACAAAAGCATGCAAAAGCGAGCACCGCGGAATTTTCAGCCACGCTCGATTGGGCTTTACGTCTCGCCGTGATCATTACGGTTCCTGCTGCCGTGGGTTTGATCATACTCGCCGGGCCGATACTGATTACACTTTTTCAATATGACGCGTTCCAGGCCGACGATGTACGTATGTCGGCCTACAGCCTGGTCGCTTATTCCGCGGGCTTGCCCGCATTTATCGCTGTCAAGGTGCTGGCGCCGGGGTATTACGCGCGCCAGGACACCCGCACGCCGGTCAAGATAGCGATTATGGCGATGGTTACGAACATGTTGTTGAACCTGTTATTTGTCGGTTTGCTTTTGAACAGTGGGTTTGAAGGCCCGCATGCCGGTTTGGCGCTGGCCAGTTCGGTTGCTGCCTATCTGAATGCGATGTTGCTCCTGCGCGGCCTCAAAAAGCGCGAGGTCTTTGCGCCGGAGAAGGGCTGGCTGCGGTTATGGATAGCGGTCATTACCGGATGTGTGGCAATGGGCGGCCTGTTATTTTTCATGACGCACGATATCGAGAGCTGGCACCAGGCAAGTGTCGCTCTAAGGATCAAAAATCTTACCCTTAGCATCAGCTTTGGCGTATTGGTCTATGTTTTCACCTGCATGGTAGCGGGACTTAAAACACATGACCTGGTGCGTGGCGCAAAATAGCGCCAACTGTGTCAAATTTACGTGCTGAATGAACTGTGCCTGCTATAATTCGCTGTTTTGCGGATAAGCATATACATGCAGGTAATCAGGGACAATCCAGGCAGGCAGTTGCTCCGGTCTTCGGTTGTAACTATCGGAAATTTCGATGGTTTACACCTTGGGCACCAGGCGCTGATCCGGCATTGTGAGTCCCTGGCGGGGGACGAGCGACCGATTGCGGTCGTAACCTTTGAACCACTTCCACAGGCCTGGTTCAGGCCGGAGACCGCGCCAGCCCGCCTGATGTCGGTGCGTCAGAAGCTTGATTTCCTGGCGTGTGAAGCAATCGATCTTGTATGGATCATGCGGTTTAACCAGGCTTTGGCCTCCATGGACGCAGCCGATTTTGTCAAGTCGGTGCTGGTCGATACGCTGGCGGCCAACGATGTCGTGGTGGGTGAGGATTTCCGCTATGGCAAGGGCAGGCAGGGTGATGTCGAATCCCTTCGTCTGGCTGGTGAGCAACTGGGTTTCAAATTACATGCGGTGCCGATGCTCGATGTCGGTGGTTGCCGCGCATCCAGTTCGATTATCCGCGACTGTCTCGCTGCGGGTGATCTTGAAAAAGCCGGGCGTCTGCTGGGCCGGCCGTTCAGTATGACGGGCAGGGTTATCAGGGGTCGTCAACTGGGTCGCCGCCTGGGTTACCCGACGGCTAATATCCGCGTGACCGCATCGCCGAGTCCACTGTTGGGTGTGTTCGCCATAAGGGCCCGCTGGGGCAACAGTTACTGGCACGATGGCGTGGCAAACCTTGGAACACGACCGGCGGTCGGTGGGGAAGGGGTCCTGCTCGAGGCGCATATTTTTGATTTTACAGGAAGCCTGTATGGTCAGAAAATGGAAGTCGAATTTATAAAAAAGCTCCGTGACGAAGCAAATTTTGAAGTTATTGATGACCTCGTCGTGCAAATGCGGGAAGATGAGCGGCAGGCCAGGTTTTGCCTTGCGCCAAATGAAAACTGAAAAGCGAAAAAGTAAAGATAAGCATGGACTATAAAGACACGATCAACCTGCCGGATACGGCATTTCCAATGAAAGCCAACCTGGCTAACCGTGAACCCGAAATGCTCCAGCGGTGGGAAGAAAGCAGGCTCTACGAGCGTATTCAGCAGCACACGGCTGACCGCCCCCTGTTCATCCTGCATGACGGACCGCCATACGCCAATGGCGACATCCACCTGGGTCACGCAGTTAACAAGATTCTGAAGGATATGGTGATCAAGTCGCGTTTGCTGGCGGGATTCAAATCGCCCTACGTGCCGGGCTGGGACTGTCACGGTCTGCCGATTGAATTACAGGTTGAAAAAAAGGTGGGTAAGGTCGGGCGCAATGTCGACGCCCGCACGTTCCGGCAAAAATGCCGGGAATACGCCGATCAGCAAATAGCCCTGCAACGTGAAGGATTCAAACGCCTCGGTGTCCTGGGTACCTGGGATAACCCCTATGCCAGCAATAAGTTTGCCTATGAAGCCAACATGGTTCGCGCCCTGGCCAGCATCATAGAAGCGGGTCACCTGGACCAGGGTGTTAAGCCGGTTAACTGGTGTTTCGACTGTGGTTCGGCGCTGGCCGAGGCTGAAATTGAATACAAGGACAAAACCTCATCCGCGATCGACGTGCTGTTCAAGGCCGTGGATGCGCAAGCGTTGCTGACGGCATTTGGAGTCGCATCGGTTGACGCCGAGGTCGGTATTCCGATCTGGACCACCACCCCATGGACCTTGCCTGCCAATGAAGGCGTGGCGCTGAACGCCGGGCTTGATTACGTTCTGGTCAAGGGCCAATGGCAGGGCCGTTCCCTGGCCATCGTGCTGGCGGAAGACCTGAAAGATGCCGTCATCAAGCGCATTGGTATGCAGGATGTTGAAGAACTGGGCAGTTGTAAGGGCGAGGCCCTGGAACACCAGTTACTGCAACATCCGTTTTACGAGCGCAAGGTCCCCGTCATACTGGCGGACCACGTAACGGTCGAAGCCGGTACGGGCGCCGTGCACACCGCTCCCGGTCACGGCGAAGATGATTTCCGTGTCGGCAAGGTTTACGACCTGCCGGTTACGAGCCCCGTGGGCGGCAATGGCCTGTTTCTGCCGGATACGGAATTGTTTGCCGGCATGTTTGTCTGGAGTGCAAACGAGGTCGTTGTCGAGTTGCTGAAAACCAATGGGGTATTGTTAAAACACGAATCGTTCGTGCACAGTTACCCGCATTGCTGGCGCCACAAGACGCCGACCGCATTCAGGGTAACACCACAGTGGTTTATAGACATGGACAAGGCCGGTCTGCGCGCCCGTTCGCTCGAGGTTATCAAAACCATTCGCTGGGTCCCGGCCTGGGGTGAAGAACGCATCACCGGCATGATTGAAGGGCGTCCGGACTGGTGCATTTCGAGGCAGCGGACCTGGGGTGTGCCGATCACGCTTTTCGTCCACCGTGTCAGCGGTGAACTCCATCCGCAGACCAATGCGCTGATGTATAAAGCGGCCGATCTGATTGAAGAGCAGGGCACCGATTGCTGGTACGAAGCCGATATTTATCAAAAGCTCGGTGTTGATGAATCCGAGTACGTGCACGTCACCGACATTCTCGATGTCTGGTTCGATTCCGGTGTCAGCCATCGTTGTGTATTGGACGAGCGTGAAGAGTTGCGCCGTCCGGCGGATATTTACCTGGAAGGTTCCGATCAGCATCGTGGCTGGTTTCAGTCTTCCCTGCTGACCTCGGTCGCCATGCACGGTGAGGCCCCCTACAAGCAGGTCCTGACCCATGGTTTCGTGGTCGATGCCGATGGCAAGAAAATGTCCAAGTCGTTGGGTAACGTCATTGCACCACAGAAGGTCATGAGCAGCCTGGGTGCCGATGTGCTGAGGTTGTGGGTTGCAGCGGCTGATTACCGTCAGGAAATGACGGTTTCCGATGAAATCCTCAAGCGGGTTTCAGACGCGTATCGCCGTATCCGCAATACCGCCCGATTTCTGCTGGGCAACCTGGATGGCTTTGCGCCGGACAACGCGCTTGCACCCGAACAAATGCTGCCCTTTGACCGCTGGGCGGTGGACCGGGCCCTGCAGCTGCAGAACGAAATCAGCCAGGCATACGACGATTATCAGTTCATGCAGGTCTACCAAAAGATCAACAACTATTGCGCTATGGAATTGAGCGCGATTTATTTGAATGTTCTCAAAGACCGTCTCTACACCACCGGCCGGGATTCCCTGCCGCGCCGTTCCGCGCAGACCGCCATGTATCACATACTGGAAAGTCTGGTTCGCTGGATCGCGCCGGTTTTGAGTTATACGGCTGAAGAGATCTGGACGTTCATGCCTGGTGAAAGGCTTGACAGTGTGTTTATGAGTGAGTGGTACGACGGCCTGTTTGCACTCGATGGCGGGGACTATGACGAGGCTTTCTGGAAGGAGACCATGACGCTCATCAATACGGTGAACGAGGCCATCGAGCCCCTGCGGATGGATAAGGTGATTCGCGGCTCCCTCGAAGCGACCGTGCACATCCAGCCGCGTGGTGATTCTCAGCGTCAATTTCTTGAAAAATGGGGTGACGAATTACGTTTCATCCTGATTGTTTCGGAAGCGAGCATAGAACCTGAAGGTATTGCTGTTCCCGGCAATCGCTATGAAACCCCGGATTACTTCGTCTGGATTGAAAAGAATTCTGACGAAAAGTGCGTACGTTGCTGGCACCAGCGTGCAGATGTGGGTCGGTCGGAAGAGCACCCGGAACTGTGTGGACGCTGTATAGAAAATGTGGCCGGCTCAGGGGAAGAGCGCAGGCTCGCATAGCATGAATAGTCCTTCACAAAAGTCCCCGGGTTTGTTTCAAAACAAAATGGCATTCATCTGGTTGCTGCTTTCCTTGTTGATTGTCGTTCTGGATCTGTGGACCAAGGATATCGCCACCCAGAACCTGTCGCTGTACCGCCCCGTGGCATTGACGTCATGGCTGAACATGACGCTGGCGCATAACTACGGCGCGGCTTTCAGTTTTCTCAGTGATGCGGGTGGCTGGCAGCGGTGGTTGTTTACAGGTCTTGCGACAGTGGTGACAGGGGTGTTAATCGCCTGGCTGTTGCGTTTGCCGCCAGCTGAAAAATTCACAGCCGCAGCGCTTGCCCTGATCATTGGCGGCGCCATCGGTAACCTGGCAGACCGGGTCAACCACGGTTATGTGGTCGATTTTATTGACGTTTATTACCGCGACTGGCACTGGCCCGCATTCAACCTGGCAGATTCGGCAATTACCTGTGGGGTCATACTTTTGCTGATTGATGGTCTATTCCTGTCGGCCTCGAAGAAACCGTTTGCGGACGATTGATGGAAATATTACTGGCTAATCCGCGCGGTTTTTGTGCCGGTGTAGACCGGGCGATAGAAATCGTTGAGCGCGCGCTCGAGTTGTTTGGCGCACCGATTTACGTCCGCCATGAAGTGGTGCACAATCGTTTCGTGGTCGATCGGTTGGCCGGTTTGGGCGCAATTTTTGTCGAGAAGTTGGATGATGTGCCGGATGACGCCACCGTCATTTTCAGTGCCCACGGTGTTTCACAGAGCGTGCGCAAGGCGGGTAAACAGCGCGGCCTGAAAGTTTTCGACGCAACCTGTCCCCTGGTGACAAAAGTGCACTTGGAAGTTGCCAGGCATTGTAAATCCGGATACGACGCGGTGCTTATTGGCCACGCCGGTCATCCGGAGGTTGAAGGTACACTTGGGCAGTGGTTGAAGCATCCACCACGTAACAACCGCATCTACCTGGTGGAATCCCCCGAAGATGTGGAGTCGCTCGAAGTGACCTACCCGGAAGAACTGGCGTTCGTAACCCAGACGACGTTGTCGGTTGATGATACCCAGGCGGTAATCAGGGCTCTGCAGCGAAAGTTTCCGGCCATCGTCGGCCCCAAGCACGATGACATATGCTACGCCACCCAAAATCGTCAGGATGCGGTCAAGGAAGTGGCGGGACATGCCGACCTCGTGCTGGTCGTCGGCTCGGTCAACAGCTCAAACTCCAATCGCTTGCGCGAACTTGCAGCGAAGCAGGGGGTGCCGGCCTATCTGATCGATGGCGCGGATGACATTAAGCCCGAATGGTTGACCAATGTTAAACGGGTTGGTGTTACGGCGGGTGCTTCTGCGCCGGAAAGCCTGGTCACCGGCGTCATCGAGCGTCTGTGTCAGCAGGTTCCCTCCACCGTCACCAGTTTTGAAGGTGTCGCTGAAAACATGGTGTTTGCCCTGCCCAAGGAATTGCGTATCAAGGTCGTTGGCTAGCCCGCACAGGCTGAACTGCCCAACAAAGCCGCTTTTCAGCGGCCATTCCAGCACTTTGCGACACTTACGTTTGCAGCACTGATTCGCCTGATACCGCTTTGATCGAGCATCAGGCTGCCACAGGGGTCGGCAAGCTGAGCGCCGGTCGGGATGGCGATGGCAAGATAGGTCCGCCCCTGTGAATCCGGTGAGTTATAGGCCAACTCGTAACGTTGCTGGTCGGAAGCCGGCTTACAGAGGCCTGTGTCATAGCTCCCGCGGCTCGCTATGAGACGTTCCTGGCACATGGAAGCCTGCAATAACATTCTGATGGCCTCAGTACGGTGAACTCTCAAGGTATAGCTGCGGTAGCTGGGCACCGCTGTTGCCATCAATATACCCATCACCGCGACCACGATGGTCAGTTCGATCAATGTCATGCCGTGGACATGTTTTGGCTTCTTGCTGATTTTCATGCGGATCAAAGAATTTCACGCCACGAATAACGGCCGCATATGGCCGGCAATTTGGCACCGGGGCACGGGCCTGAACCGCCAGGTGCGAGGGAATCGGTTGCTTCAACAGCAGGCCATGATCGGCCAACGATGCTTTCAACGACGGAGACCGAAGTGTCCGTCCACCCGCTGCCGCGAGCCAATATCCGGTACCAGACCTGCAGGTCCGCATTGCCGCCCTCGGCCGGCGGAATGGTTTGAACCTCTTCGATAATCCAGACTGGCGCGTTGGCGCTGTCGCTGGAAATGGTGGCAACCAGGTCACCGCTTAACGGGTCGATACCCGCTACATGACCCTGGTCCATCCACCAGGAAAAGCTTTCAAACTCCGGTTTGAGCGGTAATCCGCCGGCCGCATGAAGGCGCAAACCTGCGCAGGTGCCTGTGCAACTTTCTGGCGCCGGGCCATCCAATGCCAGCAACCACTGCTCCGCCCACGACAGCGCGAGGCGAGCGGACTGCCTCGCGCGTTCGGCCTCCTGGAGGTTGGCGGCGAGTTTGTTTTGTAGAATGGTATCCGATGACGCCGACAGTCCTAGCAGGCTCAATGCCGTCAGGAACATCAGGCACAACAGCAACACCATGCCGGACCGGGCTCGAAAAACACGCTGTGGAAGAACGGCGGGACGGGTATGCATCACAGTCTGCCGCGGATAGCGGTCGTTAATGAACTGACGCTGCGAAGGTGTCCGTCCGCCGGGGTGGTGATGGATTGATCCAGCAGCGTGATCTGCGTGCTTTCGGCCTGGTCGAACGCCTGTCTTGTGGACATGAGCAGCGCCACTTTTACCGCCCGGATACTGCTTTCCGCAGACCATGTCTGTGCCTTGACCCAGCCGTCTGCAATCTGGTCGCCGTCGCGGTCCTCCGCGTATAGAACCTGCATGGATTCCACG
>DATCZY010000048.1:0-4419 GCA_036525655.1 Lysobacterales bacterium
GATACGCCGGATACCCACACGATCGAAGAACTGGTCAGCGGTTTTGGCGTACCGGTTGAAAAGACCGTTAAAACGCTGATCGTACATGCGGCAAAGGGCCAGCAAGCCGGTTTCGTTGCCTTGCTGGTTCGCGGTGACCGCACGCTCAATGCACTCAAGGCAGAGAAGCTCGCGCAGGTCGCCAGCCCATTGCTGTTTGCCACCGACAAGGAGATCAGGGACGTGATTGGCGCGGGTCCGGGTTCACTTGGACCGGTCGGTTTATCGATCCCGGTGATCGCAGACCACGAAGTCGCCCTGATGTCAGACTTTACCGCCGGCGCCAATAGCGACGATAAGCATTATTTCGGCATCAACTGGGGCCGCGATGTTGAAACACCGCCGACAGCCGACCTGAGAACGGCAGTTGAAGGCGATAGAAGCCCGGATGGAAAGGGTGTTTTACAAATGGCGCGCGGTGTTGAAGTCGGACACATATTCCAGCTTGGCACGGCTTACTCCGAAGCCATGAACGCGGTTGTGCTCGGTGAGGACGGCAAGTCTCACATCATGCCGATGGGTTGTTACGGCATCGGCATTTCACGTATCGTTGCCGCCGCGATCGAACAGAATAACGATGAACGCGGCATATGCTGGCCGGAACCCATCGCACCTTTCCAGGTCGTGGTATTGCCCATGAACGCCAGGAAATCTCACCGCGTTCGCGAGGCGGCGGAAAAGCTTTACGCCGAGTTACTCGCTGCGGGCGTGGAAGTACTCTATGACGATCGCGACCTGCGGCCGGGCGTGATGTTCACAGATATGGAACTGATCGGAATTCCACACCGGGTTGTCATTGGCGAACGCGGACTCGACAGCGGCGCGCTCGAATACCGTTACCGCAGGGATTCGGAAAACTCCGAAATCCCGCTTGATGGAGCACTCGAGGCCATCCTGGAAAAGCTGGGTACGGATGGGGTATAACACCGGACGCTTTACAAATGGCTGAAATTGCCATTAATCACGATCCAGCACTTTTTTCAGGTCCGCAACCCCAGGTTACTCCAAATCTGAGTTCTGCAGATCCATGCTGCCCGGCAAACTGCGAACGTGAATATCGGTTTGCGGAAAGGGTATCGTGATACCTTTCTGATTGAAAACCTTGTAAATATTCATAAGCAACTCGTGGCGGACCAGGCCGCGCAATTCAGGTAGTTCGATCCAGGCCATCAATTCGAAATCGAGCGAACTGTTACCGAGTGCCCGCATGCGTGCGCGCGGCGCCGGGTCCTTAACGACCTGCGGATTCTCGTTGGCGATATCTTCCAGGACATGGCAAACCTCGTCCACATCACTGCCGTAGGCAACACCTACCGGCACGCGGATGCGGTGCCTCACCCACGGACCACCACTTTCGTTGACTATTTTTGCATTGGCGATGACCGCATTCGGGACCGTGACTTCGACGTCATCACGTGTCAGCAAGCGGGTCGAGCGCATGCCAAGATTGGTAATTCTGCCACGCTCGCCTGTATCGAGAACAATATAGTCACCGATCTTGTAAGGTGCGTCTGCAATGATGGCGATCCCGGATATCAGGTTTGCCAGGGTATCTTTTGCTGCAAAACCCACTGCAATACCAATAACACCGGCAGAAGCGAGCCAGGCTGTTGGATTGATCCCCCAGATCATCAGAAAAATATAAGCACCAAGCCCCACCAGCAACACTTTGATGGTCATATCGAATATCGGAATCGTGCTTTCTTGAACGATCCCAAGCCGCTGATGGTTATTGCCTATGATTTCGAGCACGATACGCGCAACACGAAGCCCGGCCTTCAGCCATGAAAACAACAGGATCGTCGCCAATATGGACAGGGTTGCGACCTGCAAACCCTTGGGCAACTGGTAGACGGATACCACCATCATCAATGCCAGCGTTACAGTCGTTGGCACCAGGGGCCGGGTCAATTGCAGAACAAGCTGGTCATCCGCCCCCGTGTTGGTTTTGGCGGCCACTTTCATCAGGCTGCGAAAAACCAGCATTTTAATCAACCTGCCCAAACCATAGGCAATTGCAACCAGCGCCAGGGACAGCAAACCGGGGTAAGGTGTTAATAAATCCCAGACAGGCTGCAAGCTGTCCGGTATATAACGCGTCATATCCAGGTCCGGTCTTATATTCTGTACCGGTACCGTTTCATCAATCGTTTTAATTGTTTCAGTTGTTTGCATTCATCACGCCAGGATTAAATTCCAGGCCCATGATATCCATGATCCGGACAGGCTGCCAGTGGACGGGGGCGTCAGCGGCTGCCGATGTGTTTTTCGCCCCGCGCCGCAGCCAGCTCGATCTGGCGGCCGCGCTCCTCCAGGCTGGCCCGGCGTTCGGGGGTCAGACGGTCAAAGCATTTCGGACAGGAAACGTTCTTTTCAAACCTCGGTGATTCGCGGTCCTGCTCTGACAAGGGCATGCGGCAAGCCGGGCAAAGCTCATAACGGCCTTCGCTTAATTGGTGATCCACGGTCACCCGGTTGTCAAAGACGAAACAATCACCCTGCCACAGGCTGTTTTCCGCCGGTACTTTTTCGAGGTAGTTGAGGATGCCGCCCTCGAGGTGATAAACATTTTTGTAACCCAGTTCTTTCAAATACGCGGTAGATTTCTCGCAACGGATACCACCGGTACAAAACATCGCCAGCGGCTGGTCCTTATCCCCTACGAGATGCTTTTCGACCCAGGCGGGGAAGTCCCGAAAAGACCGGGTCTGCGGATTTTCGGCACCGGCAAAGGTACCCAGGCTTACTTCATAGTCATTACGTGTATCGATAAGTCGCACACCCGGCTGGCTGATCAAATCATTCCAGTTCTCGGGCGCAACGTAGTCGCCGACCTGCCGGCGCGGATCGACGCCCTCGACACCGAGGGTGACAATTTCTTTTTTGAGCCGCACCTTCATACGATAGAAAGGGTTTTGGCTGCAGTACGAAACCTTGCTGCCGAGGTCCTCTAGACCTGCGATGCGGTGGAAAAACGCAAAAAGCCCACTGACTCCTTCGGGAGGACCCGCCACGGTACCGTTGATACCTTCGTGGGCGAGCAAGACCGTCCCCAGCAAACCGCCATCCTGACAGACTTCACGGATACCGCGTTGCAGGTTCTCAATGTCATCCAGTGGCACGAACTTGTAAAATGCAACGACCTGGATACTTTGCTCCGGGACCTGGCTGTCGAAATCTTTTTTCACGCGGAAATCTGCCGTCAAACCAGCGGGCGAATGCCTACGGCCGCGCGTAATTCCCGCATGAACGGAACGGTGACCTCGCGCGCCCGTTCGGCGCCTTGTTTTAAACGGCTCTCAATCCTGGCCGGGTCCGAGATCAACGCCTCGTAGTTCGACCTCGCTTCCGCCAGTTCGCCATTGATCAACTCAAAACACTGTTGCTTGGCGTCGCCCCAACCGATTCCGTCGGCAAAAGCCTGCTTCATCGCCTCACGTTGTGCGGGACTGGCGAAGGCGGAGTAGATCGCAAACAATGCCGAGTCTTCGGTCTGTTTGGGTTGGCCGGGCTCGAGTGAGTTGGTTACGATTTTCATGATCGACTTACGCAGTTTCTTTTCCGGCAGCCATAACGGAATCGTGTTGTTATAACTCTTGGACATCTTGCGACCGTCGAGACCCGGCAGCACGGCCACGTTGTCATCGACGACGGCTTCGGGCAGCACAAAATGATCGCCGAAAAAATGGTTGAAGCGTTGCGCAATATCCCGCGCCATTTCGAGGTGCTGAACCTGGTCGCGACCAACCGGCACGTCGTGCGCGTTAAACATGAGGATGTCCGCAGCCATCAGGATCGGGTAACTGAACAACCCCATGGTGATGGCAAAATCCGGATCTTCAGCCTTCTCGACATTCTCCTGCACGGCGGCCTTGTAGGCATGGGCGCGGTTCATCAGGCCCTTGGCGGTGACGCAGGTCAGAAGCCAGGTCAATTCGGATATCTCGGGGATATCCGACTGGCGATAAAAAAGCGCCTTGTCGGTATCCAGTCCCAGGGCCAGCCAGGTCGCGGCAATTTCGAGTGTGGACCGGTGCACGACTTCGGGATCACGGCATTTGATGAGCGCGTGGTAATCCGCCAGAAAGTAGCATGACCGGACACCATCGCCATGACTGGCCGTGATGGCTGGCTTTATCGCGCCAACATAGTTACCCAAATGGGGTGTGCCGGTGGTTGTTATCCCGGTCAGAACCGTGCGTTTGCTCATGATGGGCCAATTCGCCTGTATTATTTTAAAGGGCGACATTTTAAGCGAATCGCCGTCCAAATGGTTGCATTAATTAGATATATCCGGAATCCGCCCTTCCGAACCCGGATGTCGGTGCCCGGTCAGGTGATTTCCAGCTACGAGACGAGCGCAAAAGAAGCCAAAAACCG
>DATCZY010000049.1:0-2956 GCA_036525655.1 Lysobacterales bacterium
TGTTCAGCGGACAACGCGTAATAATGGACGGCCTTGCCCAGGTCCTGGACTCCGGCTTTGCCTGTCCTGTACAGCTGGGCGAGATTGTACTGACCGAGACTCTCACCCTGATCCGCCGCCAGCTGGTACCAGTGCATGGCCTGGGGGAAGTCCTGCTCTGTACCTTTGCCGGTCTCATAAAAGATGCCCAACAAATTCTGAGCCTCGCTACTGCCCGTCTCGGCGGCTTTTTGACAGATGGAGAAAGCCTCTTTTGCGCTGTTCCTCTGAAAAGCCGCCAGGCACGGGGATACGTTTGTTGAAGCCACGTCGAGTTCACCATCCCAACTGTGCTGATTGAGTATGGGCATGCGGCCCGCGTTGATCTTTTGTTTCCAGATCCGTATCGGTTCGTCGTCCCAGAACCCGGCGCAAGCATCGAGGTATTCGAGCACGGTCGCGGTTTCGCCTGCCTTTAGCAGGTCCATCGCGAGTTCCATATTCGGACCAAAGCTGCTCATGGCAGGTGATGGTTGGAGCTCGACGGACTGGAGCAGATGCTGGTTAGCCTCTTGCGTCCTTCCCTCCTGCAACAGGTGCCGCCCCATGAGGGTGTAATAGTCGTGAAGCATCTGGCCCCTGGTGGTGTAGGCGTCAAAATGATCCATGTTGTCTTTCAACAACTGTGTAAACACTTTGCTTTGTGCATAGTTTCCCGACCAGAAACAGGTCTCTGCCGCATACTTTGCCAGCGGGTAAGAGTCGGGACTGCCCTTGGCCTCTTCTGTCGCCTTGATACAGCGGGATTCCTTGAGGGTATAAGCCTCGGTAAAATTTGCTGTAATGACTTCAACGCTTCTCCGGTCTTCGACGAGACTGAACTGCCCGCGATCGTGGTCGTATTCGAGCAGATGCGTGCGTCGCAGATTTTCTTCCCCCGCATAGCGGCCAACATCTGTTGCAATCGTCATCCCGGCAACTGGCAGATAGTAGATGTAGTAAGCGCTCTCAGGCGTGAACTTGTTGATAGCCCTCACTACGAACACATGTACTTCGATGCCTTCATGCGTCGTTTGTCCCTCGTAGTAAACGGAAGAATAAAGAGGACGATCTTCGTAAACTGCGGAAAGGCTTTTCTGATCCGCCAGCATGGCCGGTTCGCTGTACCAGTCGGAGCAACCGGCCAGTATGGCGAGTATAAGACCCATGAAACCGGCGGCCAGATAGGTGAGGGGGTTCGTTTTTTTCATTGATGTAGCGTACCAGATCAGTCATTGGATTGGGAAAGGGCAGGTTACAGACAAGTCTGATGGGTGGATACCTGCCGGCTGTGATCATGGGGTTGTGTTGCCATAGGAATGGATTGCGATCGCCCTTGAGGCGCTTCTGGTCGCTGGCATTAGCAATTTTTCTGCTGGCAATTTCTGTTTCTTTCACCTCTCAGGGAGGTGAAGGGGTTCGGATGACCTCATTAGCCACACAATCACGTTCAATTTTGTTAACAAAAAAGTTTTGGGATGCCTGCACGCGAGAATCGCACGTAATCCCATGGTCTTACTTACCCATTGCTGTGTATGACCCCGTTATTTTTCAAAACTGTTAATTCAAACAGATGTCGCTGGTCTTCGAATGATGTATAACTTTTGTTGGGACTTAATTGATTAATTTTGTGTTTTTGATCAATTATTTTTTTTCAACGCGGTTATTGCAACCGCAAAGAGTGATCAATATGGGGATGGCAGTTTCAGCAGGGAAGGTTGGAACGCCGATTGGTTTTGATACTCACCAGGATGGAGAGGTCAAGAAAATTAAGTGATAAACAGGTGGTCTGCAAAGTTTGCTGCCAGGGAAGGGGGGTATCGTGTTAATACTTACAAGACGTACAGGGGAAAAACTCGTCATTGGGGAAAACGTGACGGTCACGGTGTTGGGTATCAAAGGAAACCAGATTCGCATTGGTATTGAAGCACCACGTGACGTATCGGTAAACCGCGAAGAGATTTACCAACGTATTTTGAATGAAAAGAAAGCTTTGAACGGTACTGGCGGGGGTTAAATTCCAGTTCGTACGCTTTCACGATCAGGCAATCGTTGCGAGTGGTGGGTGAGCGGTTTTTCATATGCCATAAAACCAACCGACAATCTTCGGGTGGCAGTGCATCACTGTCGCCAGGTGACTTAACAGTCACACGGTTTTTCATGACATCCACTTGCTAACCAGCACAATCCGCCCATTGCCCGTGATGATGTAACCCTCGGTCATAATGCCATCCGGGTTTGGCCTGTGCTGATAGTGCTGATATTAAATACTGTTAATTCTAACAGCTGAAGATGAATTTCGAATGCTGTATAAATTATATCGTCTAGATAATGTTTATATCCTTGGACATGGAAGTTTGTCGCCACCTGTGGCGTAGCAGTGCCAACGACTGTTTACTGATGGGCTGTTCCAACGGCAGCTACATAAGGCGTTAGACCCAGGGAATCGGGTCGGCACAGGATAAGTTATGAGCTTGGGGGCAAACAAGGTCAGAGAGCCAATGCAAATTGGCATAGTGATCTAAATAGGGGTGGTGGGCATTTTGGCGAAATCATGATGTTTCCACCTGAAAAAGACCCGCGTTTAGCGGGTCTTTTTTTGCCCCTGAGAAAGCAATTTTTTAAATGGGGTTCAGCGCAAAGGATATGTGAAACAGCGCACTTCACATGGGTCACTTAAACTGTAAAAACTGGAATTTGTGCCTGAGCCTGATTAAGCCAAGGTCAATCTCCCCTTGTCCATCCCTCATGATGCAGAATGGATGCCGGGGCTTTCATGAACGAGCGAAAGGCGTCGGCCTCTTCGTGGGCACCCAGGTTCGTGCTACGTGCGGCTTAATGATGGGGAAACAAATCGACCGATAATACCCCCTGTTAAAGCGGATGCATATATGGCTGCCGCACGACTGAACCAAAAGCTAAACTTCTGGGCAGCGTT
>DATCZY010000050.1:0-2931 GCA_036525655.1 Lysobacterales bacterium
GCAAACACTACCGCGTTGCCGTGCTGGCGGCGGACGGAAACTACGATCTTGAAAAGGGCAATAACCGCGGCGACGGCGGTGACGCACATCACGCTGCAGGTGTAGATGCCATGACGACGGGCCCCGGCGGCGATCCCAACACCGACGCCTACCAGGGCGGCAACATCATCAACACCGGCCATACCATCAGCAACATCAGCGCATCGGGCCCGAGTATGAGTTTCTGTCTCGGTTCCTGCAGCGCACTGAGTGCGCCCTCGGCCCTGAATGCGACCGCCGCCTCGTCCACCAGCATCAACCTGGTGTGGACCGATAACAGTTCGACAGAAACAGGCTTTAGTATTGAGCATTCGCTCAATGGCAGCACCTGGTCGGTCGAAGGCACCGTCGGAACGGATGTCACGGTTTATGTCGACACGGGCCTGACGCCCGGCTCGACGCATTACTACCGCTTACGCGCGTTTGATGGCAGCAACAACTCGGGTTGGTCCAATATCGCCAGCGCAACCACCGATCAGGTGGCACCGGATGCACCAAGCGGTCTGCTTGCCGTTGCGCAATCTGATTCCCGGATCGACCTCAGCTGGGCAGATAACGCCAATAACGAAGATAGCTACCGTGTCGAACGTGGTACGGATGGTGTCAGTTTCGCGACGTTAACCAGTCTGCCGGCCAATTCCACCGCTTACAGCAATACCGGTCTGAGCGCTTCTCAAACTTATTTCTACCGGGTGGTGGCAGTGAATACAGCGGGTATGGCGGCATCAGGCATTGCCAGCGCGACCACCGATGCACCACCGCCGCTGGTGGACTACGTCGCCTACGCCGATGTTTTTGGATCGGGCACGATGCAAGGAACCTATGCCAACACCCATACGGATGATGGCATCGACCAGCAATTCACCGAACAAACCAGCGGTGGAAGGAAAGATCAACGCACCACCTACATGGACCATTTCTGGCGCTTCAACATCAACGGTGGCGATGAGGTTACGTTATTCACAAACGCCTGGCGAAGTGCGACATCGGATAACGATAACTTCATATTCGCATGGTCGGACGATAACATCACCTACCACGACCTGTTCACGGTCAGTAGCCAAAGCGGCAGCAACACGCAATCGGCCACGATACCCAATTCGGTCAGCGGCCAGGTGTGGATACGCGTGATCGATACGGACCGGACACCCGGCAATTCCAGCTCGCTTGATTCATTGTTTGTTGATCACCTGTACATCCGCGTTATCAACAACGGGCCGCCGGCGGCACCGAATGCACCCGATGGTCTGTTGGCGATAACCGCAGGCAAAACCTCGATCGATCTGAGTTGGACGGATAACTCCAACAATGAAAATGGTTTCCGTATCGAGCGCTCTTTGGATGGTTCAAACTGGTCGCCGCTGGTGGCTGTCGGTATCAATGCCGAGGCGCACAGCGACACCGGGCTAACACCGGATACGACCTATTTCTACCGTGTTCTTGCTTATAACGGTGTGGGTGATTCCGGCTGGTCAGCAAGCGCTTCTGCAACGACCGATCCGGACCTGCCCGTGACCTTCAGCCTGAGCGCTGTTGGCGGCACCAGCAAGGGCAAGCATGTCATTGACCTGAGCTGGTCTGGCGCGAGTGCAACCAACGTCGATATCTACCGCGACGGAGGCATAGTCGCCACGACGGCCAACGACGGCGTCTATTCCGATGCTACCGGCAGCAAGACCCGTGGCGCGGTTTATACCCACAAGGTCTGTGAGCAGGGCAGCAGCACCGTTTGTTCCAATGAGACGGTAACGTCCTATTGATCATTGCGTGATGTGATCCGTTAAAGGCCGCCTTCGGGCGGCCTTTTTTTTTGCTTTCCATCCTGGCATCAATCTTCCCTGAAACGGTCGCTCAAACCACCCGTGGTCCTGTCATAAACACCTGTATTTGCCTATAATTGAACGCAGGTTTTTATCACCCGCCAGCTTCAATGGTTCCGTCTTAAAAACAATCATCCGCTCTCAAGGAAAAGCCAACAGGGAGAATCCAATGCGCTTTCTTTTTACCGCCCTACTTCTGCTCTTTATCACCGCCTGTGACACGCAAAAACCACCCTCAACTGTGAGCCAGGAGGTACCCCCTCCGGTATCGAAACTGCCGGCGGGATTCGAAGCCGCCGAACAGACCATCCAGGCGGACAACCTGCTCGCCGACGTGACGATCGTCGCCGGTGACGAGTTCGAAGGACGCGGCGCCGGCACCGAAGGTGTTCGCAAGGCGCGTGCATTCCTCGCAGCGCGACTGGCGGAAATGGGTTATGCACCTTTCTTTGAAAACGGTTCTTACGAACAACCAGTGGAGATCATCGGCCTGACGGTGGAAGACCCGACGGACCTGACATTCAGCACCGGCGAAGGCGCATCGGTCTCGTATCGTTTCGGTGATGAATACATGATCATGGCCGGTGTCCAGCAACCCGAAATTTCGGTTCAGGATGCCGAGGTGGTATTCGTCGGCTACGGTATCCAGGCGCCCGAAGAGAACTGGGACGATTTCAAAGGCGCCGACCTCAGCGGCAAGATCCTGCTGATGCTCAACGACGACCCCGACTGGGACGCCGACCTGTTCGGCGGAGCGCGCAAGCTCTACTACGGACGCTGGACCTACAAGTACGCAAGCGCGGCAGCACAGGGGGCTGCGGGCGCCATCATCATCCACACCACCGAATCGGCCGGTTACCCCTGGTCGGTGGTGCGCGCCTCCAATATCGGCGCGCAATTTGAACTCAGGGCCGGCGATGAACCACGCACCCTGTTCAACGGCTGGCTCAGCTGGGAGGCCTCGAAGGCACTGGCACAACTGGGCGGGCAGGATCTCGAAGCGCTGATCGGGTCGGCGCGCTCGCGTGACTTCAGGCCCGTGCCGCTGGGCGTCTCCACCTCCGTTGCGCTC
>DATCZY010000051.1:0-3469 GCA_036525655.1 Lysobacterales bacterium
CTGCCACCCAGTTGAGCCTGTAGCCACTTGCTCATGTCCAGGATGCTGGCATTGACGCCCGCTGCGGGTGCGGCGCGGTAGTAATTGGGCTGGACCGCGATCGTTTTCCACTGGCCCTTTCTCCTGGCGTGAGGTTCAGCATGGTTGGGGTTGTTCACAAACGCGCTAAAGCCAACGGATGCGGTGGTCATATCCAGGGGCTTGAATATGCGCTCCGACACCAGTGTCTCATAATCCAGGTTGGTGGCTTTTTTAACCACCGGATCGACCAGGCTGAAGACACTGTTCTGGTAACCGTAGCATTTACCCGGGTCGCAGATGTAGGGCAGGTCGGACATCTTTCGCCAGATGCTGTCCATGCTTTTACCGTCTTCGAGCAAATTATCATAGGCATGGGGAATCAGGCCGGTGCTCTGTCCGAGTAAATTACGGATACGGATTTGCGTGGCGTCGCCGTTGATGCGGAAGTCGGGAACATAGCGGGTGACCGGGTCATCCCAGTTCAACACGCCATCTTCTACCAACAGGCCGACCAACTCGGCGGCGAAGGGTTTGGAAACCGATGCCAGGCGAAAGGTGGTTTGTTGATCGATCGGCTGCTTTTTTGCAGTGGATGTATATCCCACGGTCGCGATATGCAGAATCTGGTCGCGACTGACGATGGCAAACGCGGCCCCCGGATAATTGCGGTCCGCTATCAGTTGACGAAAAAATGCCTCGTAATCGGATGTCATCTGGGGCAATGATGGCGCGGCGGATACCGCTGAACTCGCCAGCTGCAAAAACACTAACAGGGTGATATGAACAAAGAATTTTTGCATAGACAAATCAGTTTGATCGCCAGGTGTTAATGGTGAAGAGCAATGGGTACATTTTCAATTATGACGGTGTTCTTCCTGGTTTGTCAGGTTATTCCTCCACCAAAACGGGGTTCCAGGCGCCCGAGAATGAAAATTTTATGAAAAAAGCCGATTCATGGCAGTGATTTTAGTCATCGCCCGAAAATCTCTGCTAGACTATTCGTCCCCAGTTCAAGAAGTTATTGGAATTTTCGCATGTTTGAAAAACACAGAAACGTAAAACAAGAAGCCCCGGTCACCCAATCCCAGCAGGACAGTTTTGCAGCGCCTGCGAGCACACCGGTCAATAGTGGAAGGTCAGCTCTCATTGGCCCCGGAATTCATGTCAACGGCGATATAAGCGGTGATGAGAACTTGCTCATAGAGGGCAGGGTAGACGGAAAGATTCGTCTCGATCTGCACACCGTTGAAATCGGACAGAGTGGATGTGTTAACGCTGACATCAAGGCCAAAGTGATCAAGATTGCCGGCGAGGTCCGTGGTGATATTACGGGTACGGAAAAGGTCATCATTTCACGTTCGGGTAACGTCCATGGCAACATCGTGGCGCCGCGCATGACACTCGAGGACGGTGCGATATTCAAGGGCAGCATAGACATGGACCCGGGTGAAAGCGCCAAGGCCAAAATTGCCACCCCGGTTAAAAAGGCGGTCGAGAAACCGGCGGAAAAAATCGCTGAAGCCCCCAAGGTTGTTGCTTCCGGTAGCGTCAATGAAAGTAAAAGTTACACATTGAACGGTAGCTAGGCGTTTAATTGTTTCCAGCAAGATGAAGCCCGAATCAACTATAAGAAGATTGGTGAATTGAACAGTACTGTTCCAGGGGCGGCAGGCGTGGGAATCACGCCTGTCGCGCCCCTTGCGTCTCGCAACCAGCAATCCCTGTTATTTCCAAGCCTGATCAAGAAGATCACTACGGACAGGCGCTTGTCTGTGCTCGAGATTGGCCCCGCGTTACCTGAGACGGTCGAGTTTTTTTCCCAGTTCAAATGCCGTATGCATTTTGCGGCGATGTATACCGATCCTATATTGCAACTGCAATTGGGGGACTACACGGAAGCCGAGCTTGCCGATCATATCGTTCGTTCTTTCAATTTTCCAAAAGGGACGAGTTTTGACCTTTGCCTGTTCTGGGATTTCTTGAATTACCTCGATGACAAGGCGCTGCGAGCATTTAATACCGCAATTAGACCTTTCCTGCACAAATCCACGCGTGCACATGCATTTACCGTGCGCACGCTCAATACCCCTTTTTCCAATCAGCAGTACGGTATTGAACAGGCCCATATGTTCAGCATCCGGCCACGGGCGGGCAAACAGCCCCGCACCACACCGCACACGCAGGCAATCCTGGTGAACCTGTTATCCAGCTTTGATATCGATCAGGGGATGCTATTGCCCGATGGCAGGCTTGAAGTACTGATGACCGCCAGCCTGTAATTAAGGGTCACTGCAGCTGTTGGCCGGACCGGGTCACCCGGTCCGGCAAATCAATCAGTATGAAAAGTACGCGTTTATTTACGGGCGCGTTTGAATTTATCCCAGAAAGTTTTACGTACGATGTCGGTGAATTCACCGGAATCAAGATAGATGCCATGTCCGTTGGGGCAGGATTCATAGGTGATGTGCGGTTGTTCAGAATCGAATTCCTGCAACATTTTTTCGCCACATTCCGGGCAGTGGTAATCTTTTATCGCATTGGCTTTTTTACCGACAGACTTGTCGCCGCTATCGATAATATAGTCGGCCATCCATATGTCGTCACGAAGATTACGTAGTTCATCGGGTTGAAACCAAAGACCGCCACACGAAGTGCAACGATCCACTTCGATCTGATTGTATGAAACCAGTTCCATTTCACCTAAACATTTAGGGCATTGCATAACCATTCTACCTCTTGTTGTATATTGGACCGAAGGCATTGGGTAATGCCCTCTGCGTGTATCTCTATTGTAGGTGCAAAAGCAAAAGATGGTCAAACCAAAGCTGGGGTCGCGCTCGATTATTCATACCGACCGTAATTTTTTGTACTGAACGCCTGCTTTTGACCACAAAAAGCATGGCAGGCAAAGCACGGGAACAGGATCAGATTTCAAATGCCAGGATCAGTTTACTGTCGGTTTTTGCCTTGTATTTAAAATCCCTCGTTTCGACCAGGTCGCCTTCGGTGAGGGTTTCGCCGCTGCAGGTGCCTTCACCGGAAGTGACATAAACAATGCTCCTGCCGGCCTGTGCAACACTGTCACCGGCGTTGACATGGGCAATGTCAATGGCGGTCCGGGCAGCGAAGGTTTCTTCCTGATCGGGTGAGCCGCCGTAAACCCGGGTGCGTGTGCCGGCCTCGGCGTGGAACATCTGGTATGCCGCGGGCTCACCCCGGGTTTCAGGGATTACCCAGAGTTGTATCATGCGGTTTTTTGAATCGTCCGGGTTGATCTCGTTGTGACTGAAGCCTTCGGTGCCGGAGCGTTGCACTTGTATATCGTCGACGTGGAGGTCCTGTCCATCTTCCAGGCTGCCCGCGTGTTTGAGCCGGCCGTCAACCATGACCGATATGACGTCGATATCACGATGGGTGTGCATCCTTGTTTCACCATAGGGCAAAAAAC
>DATCZY010000052.1:0-5407 GCA_036525655.1 Lysobacterales bacterium
GAACTCATGCCGTAATACTCCTTGTACATCTGTCCGTCTTTCTCTACCAGTGCGCCACCGGACTGCTTGAACCCTGAGAAAAACTGCCCGCTCATCAGGAAATCAGTTCCGCCACAAAACGCCTTGGCGGCGTCGCTGGGATAGACCGCCCCGCCGTCCGACATGACCAGACCGACGCCGGTGGATGGATTGCTGATGCCGTGCGCGGCGTCGGAACATTCGATGATGGCGCTCAATTGCGGATAACCTACCCCCGTCATCCTGCGCGTGGTACACGCGCTGCCGCTGCCGATACCGACCTTGACGATATCGGCGCCGCGTAACAGGATCTCTTCGGTGATCTCGTTGGTGACACAATTGCCGGCAACGATCGTGTGGCCGGGGCACATGGCCCGCAGTTCCTCGACTTTCAGCACAAACCGCTCGAGATAGGCATTGGGCACATCCAGCACGATAAAGTTGAATTTCTCACCCAGTCCCGCATCCAGCACCGCCCTGAGCTTGGCGAAATCCTCGTCGCGTATCCCCAGCGAGTAGGCGATGTAATCGGGCTGTGTAAACCCGGCAAAAAACTCCGTTAACTGCGCAACCGAATAATGCTTGTGCAGCGCGGTGATCATCTTGTGTCCAGAAAGGGCACGCGCCATTTCGAAGGTGCCGGTGGTGTCCATGTTAGCGGCGACGATCGGCACGCCGGTCCACGTCCGCCCGCTGTGCATGAAGGTGAAGCTGCGTTCGAGAACGAAGTTTTTCCGGCTGGTCAGGGTACTGCGTTTGGGACGGATCAGCACATCGCTGAAATCCAGTTTGACATCGTTTTCAATTCTCATATATTCACCGCCTTCAGCCATTGAACCCAACTACATGTCCGTCCTTTCCAGGCGTCTGTCGGCCTGCCGCATGACTGCCCGGGAATGTCTTTTGGAACCCGCTCCGGTCATTAAAGCGCCTGATCCCAAACCTATGATTATACAGGCGTTACCGTTGCTGTCGTCGACCGGTACAAATTGTATCGCGCGTGTATAAAGACTGCGCAATTTTCAGGAGAGAAGTATATTCAAATGTGGAGACTTGCGGCAGTTTATGCAAAGGTGGATATCGAGTTGGCGACGCCAGATCCAACCGATCACTCTGAGTCTCTTCATCGACGATGACATATGCTGAACAAGACGCCCTGCTGAGTACAGACGTATACTGAAAACGTTGCGGTGATTGAAGGCATTCACCGATAGATATACATAACAACTTACTTTTCTCTGGTTATAATGAGTAATCTAAATATCAGCGGGGTGCTGACAAATAAGAAGCTGTCAGGGAGACGGTAACAAGAACCGAGGGGCAATGAATACTATAAAATCACTCACTTTCTCACGCTATTGCGGGTCCGCAATTGTTGCAGGATGCGCAATCACGTTCTTTAATTTGGCGGCGCCAGCCTTTGCGCAGGACGACCAGCAGGGTGCCGTTTCGGCATTGGGACGCCTGCAACCCCAGGGCGGCGTCATCCACGTTGGCGCGCCGTCTACACCTGAATCCATCTCGGGGTCCATGCTGGCCACGCTGCATGTCAAGGAAGGCGACCTCGTCGAAGCCGGTCAACTGCTGGCGGTTACCGGCTCCTCCACCGTGCTGTCTGCCAGGTTGACGCAGGCACAAGCTGAGCAGCAAACGGCAGTACGCGCCGCCGAGGCATCCCAGAGCCAGGCGGATGAGGCTTGTGTGCTGGCCGATGTTGCCAGACGCGAGGCAGAGCGTAGGGTGCGTCTTCTGGACCAGAAGCTGGCCTCCGAGGAAGAAACCGAAATGGCCCAGGGCCAGGCACAGGCAACCGCAGCATCGTGCACCGCCGCGAATGCCCTCGCACGTGTTGCCGAATCGGAAATCGATGTTGCCGCCGCCCGGGTTGAAGTTGCGCAGGCAGAACTCGAGCGCGCCTACATCAGGGCGCCGGTCAATGGCCGGGTACTTGATGTCAAGCTGAACCCCGGCGAGTTTATCGGCGCGGATGGCCTGCTGGAGCTCGGCAAGGTCGATAAAATGTATGCCATTGCGGAAGTTTATGAAACCGACATCCGGCGGGTGAAGATCGGTCAGACTGCAACCATTGCAAGTGATGCCCTGCCGCATGAGCTGAGTGGAAAAGTCGAGTTCATACGCCACAAGGTCCAAAAGCAGGACGTCACCGGAACCGACCCGGCAGCAGACAAGGACGCGCGGATTATCGAGGTCGAAATCCTGCTGGATGACCCGGAAGCAGCGGCGTCATTGACCTACCTGCAAGTCGAAATCATTATTGATGCCTGAGGTGGAAGCATGACCGCTCCCCTGGGTTGGCTACAACTGCGCCACCGGCCCATGCGCCTGATGGTTGCGCTCGCCGGTATTGGTTTTGCCGTGTTACTGATCATGATGCAACTGGGCTTTCGCTCCGCCCTTTTCGAGAGCGCAGTGCGTTTCCACGAAAGGTTGAATTACGACATCGCTTTGTTTTCCACGAACAGCGTTTTCATTGTCCGGCCAGAGCCATTTTCCAGCCGGCGGCTTTACCAGGCGCTGGGTGACGAATCGGTCGCTTCGGTCTCGCCCGTGCATATTTTTCCGGGAGTATGGAAGAACCCCTGGAACAATGATCGTCGCAGCATCAGCGTATTTGGCTTCGACCCGGAAGATGACATCCTCAATGCGGAAGGTTTCAGCGCAAACCGCCAACGACTGCGGCAGCAGGATGTCGTGTTATTCGATGTTGCATCACGGCCCGAGTTTGGACCGGTCGCAAAGGAATTCGACCCCGACACCGGTCTGACCACCGAGCTCAATGACCGCAAGGTCAAGGTAGTCGGCTTGTTCAAAATGGGCACATCGTTCGGAATCGACGGCAACATACTGACCAGTGAAGACAACTGGCTTAGGTTGTTTCCGGGACGTTCACGCAACAATATCGAACTGGGCCTGATCAATCTGAAAGACGGCGCGGATGCCGACGCGACGCGCGACCGGCTGCGTAATTATCTGCCGAAGGACGTCCTCGTGATGACCAAGGCCGATTTCGTGCAACGCGAAAAAAATTACTGGAATGCCGCCACGCCGATCGGCTACATCTTCGCGTTTGGCGCGATCATGGGCTTTGTCGTTGGCGCCATCATCGTCTACCAGATATTGTTTGCAGATGTTTCCGAGCACCTGAATGAATACGCCACCTTGCGCGCATTGGGGTACCCGAACCGTTTTATTTCCGGCATCGTCATCCAGCAGGCTTTTATCCTCGGCGTGTTGGGTTATATTCCGGGTTTAATCCTCGTTCACTGGTTGTCGGGCAAGGCGGCGGCCGCCACCCACCTGCCCCTTTACATCACCCAGCAGCGCGCCCTGACGGTGTTCCTGCTGACCCTTTCAATGTGCGCCATTTCGGCCTTACTGGCAGTTCGCAAGGTTCGCCGGCTCGATCCAGCGGATGTTTTCTGATGTCTGATTCAGCCCCCATAAGCATCCGCGGCCTGAACCATTCATTCGGCAAGGGCGCACTGCGCAAACAGATTCTGTTCGATGTCACGACGGAAATCCCGAAGGGTGAGATCGTCATTGTGACCGGCCCATCGGGCTCCGGCAAAACGACCATGCTGACCCTGGTCGGTGCCCTGCGCTCCGCCCAGGAAGGCAGTGTGCGGGTACTGGGTCAGGAACTCTGCGGGGCAAAAGCCAAAACATTGGAAAAAGTGCGCAAGCAGATCGGCTTCATCTTTCAGCAACACAACCTGCTGGGCGCTTTAAGCTCCATTCAGAACGTCGAACTCGGTGCGCGCGTGACCGGCAGAATCAGCCGTTCTGAGCTGCGCAACCGTTCGGCAAAGATGCTGGAGGCCGTGGGCCTGGGCGAACGCATGCACCATCATCCTGACCAGTTGTCCGGCGGGCAGCGCCAGCGTGTGGCGATTGCACGCGCACTGGTTGGCGAACCCGCCATGTTGCTCGCGGATGAACCCACCGCGTCGCTCGACAAACAATCCGGCCGTGAAGTGGTCGAACGGATGAAATTCCTCGCCAAGGAACACGGTACGACCATCCTGCTGGTCACCCACGACAACCGCATCCTCGACATCGCCGACCGCATCGTACACCTCGAGGATGGGCGGCTTTCGACGTTCACCGATTCGGTCATCGCCAACAACCGCCACATGATGCAGATGCTCGCGGATAACCGGAAGAAACAACCGATCGAAGCACAGGTCGAAGACCTGGACGAAGCGGGCTTCGAGCAGCTTCTGAATGAAATCACCGAGGAGTCGAAGCGCTTCCTCGCCGCCACGGCACTGGCCAGTGATATGGCCTTCAAAGGCATGCTGGCACGGGGCTTATCCGCTTTCACCTACAAGCTGAGCCAGCTGCTCAATGCCGAGCGCTCATCATTGTTCCTGGTTGATGGCGATACGCTGCTGCTAAAGGTTGCACGGGACCTGGAGGGCGGCGCCGAGATCAGGATACCCATAGGCAGCGGTATCGCGGGTGCTGCGGCGCAAAGTGGTCAGATCATCAATATACCCGACGCCTATGCGGACCCGCGCTTCAACCCCGATGTCGATAAAAAGACCGGCTTCCGCACCCGTTCCATCATCAGCCTGCCGATCAAGGATCAAAACGGTGTGGTATTCGCAGTTGCGCAATTGCTCAACCGCAAAGACGGTCAGCCTTTTGACCGTAACGACGAAAACCGCTTTGCCAGTTTTATCGAATCCATCGGTGTCATTTTTGAAACACTGGAGGGCCTGACCGGTATCGGGCCGGGGGCGAATAAAGAACAGCCATGACGGAGACACGCGCACAGGTCCGCCAACTCGCCGATAGCTATTTCGGTATGCCGGTGCCGGAAGATTCATTTAATGAGTTCGAAATTTGCGAGGTTGCCGGTGGCGACTGGTTGTTCCACCAGGGTGACGATGGCAGCGCGCTGTATCTGCTCGTCCGCGGCCGTCTGCATGTTTTCAGGGAAAACCCGAAACCCGCCCCACCCCAGTTACTCGGTGAGGTCGTGCCGGGCGAAAGCGTTGGTGAGGCCGGTATTCTGAGTGGACAAAAGCGCAGCGCCGGTATCCGGGCCATCCGCGACAGTCTGCTGATCAGGATCAGCCGTAAATCATTCGAACGTTTATCCGCCAGCCACCCGGAACTGATCATGAAGCTGGCATCCCATGTCTCCAGGCTTTTACAACGCAACCTTGCAGGTACGGGCGTGGCTGCCGCGAGGAGACTCGGCTGCATCACACTTTTGCCACTTACCGATAGTGCCCGCTTAAAAGAATTCTGCCGGTCATTGGCTGAAAGCCTCGAAGGTTTCGGCCGGACACTGACCCTTTCTGCCCTGAACCTGCGCGACGTGGGCGCACCCACAGGTATTGCTGACGGTCCGGAGGCC
>DATCZY010000053.1:0-4655 GCA_036525655.1 Lysobacterales bacterium
TCTCAGCCCAATAGCTCACTGATTATGCTTTTGAACATCGATATCCCGGTGTCCAGCAAGACATCCGGAAAATCATAGGTCTGGCTGTGCAGCGGCGGCGTTTCAAGACCCGCGCCCAGGCCGAACATGGCGCCCTTGCCCTTTTGGGTAAAAAAGCCAAAATCCTCCCCAAACCGCATCGACAATGCCAGCTCGCTGACCCTGTAATTGAGCCGCTTGCCCGCCGCAACAATCAGTTCGTTGCACTTGTCATCGTTGATCACGGCGGGGAAATAGTCGAATTGCTCCGTCGAATACGTCAGTTGGTGCTTTTCGCCGGCAGCGCAAACGATGCTGTCTATCGCATCCAGCAGCTTGCGCATGCTTTCCTCGGTCCAGGTCCGAAGTGTGAAATGCACCTCGCCATCGGCGGCGGAAATACCGTAGTCGGGTGTACCGATTCGCATATATACCGGTGTCACCAGCGCATAACCCCGGTCTGCCGGTTGCGGATTGACCAGTTGCTGGATTGCGATTGAAGACTCGCAGATCGCCAGGCTGGGGTTGCGTCCCGTTTCCGGGTGCGCAGCGTGCGCCATCACCCCTTTAAAGTGGATGGCCAGGCTAACAACCGTCGCACTGAACTGTTGCCTGACAACGATGATGTCGTGCAGTCGGTAGCCCGGCAGGTTGTGCAGGGCAAAAATATAATCCGGTGAAAAATCAGCCATCCGCGGGTCAGCCAGCATCGCCCGTGCACCCTGGCCATTCTCTTCCGCGGCCTGAAACAAAAGCCGCACTTTACCAGCGGGGAAAGGCCGGGTGGCAAGCCATGACGCGAGGCCCGCAACGATGGTCATATGGCCATCATGGCCGCATTTATGCGATACCCCGGCGGCGACAGATGCGTATGGAAACTGATTGACCTCGACTATGGGCAAAGCATCCAGTTCACAGCGAATGGCAATTTCGGGACCCTCGTCATCGAAAATAAAGGACACCATCAACCCATAACCACCGATGTTTTCGACGACTTCATCCGGATCGAATGCAGCAAGAAAATCCATGATCCGCCGGGACGTATGCTGTTCCTGCCCTGATAATTCCGGGTGTTGATGCAGGTCTTGTCTCAACTGAATGTTTTTCTGATCACTCATGCTCATCGGGTCAATCCAAATCACGCTTGCCTGGTTAAAAATGCCGGCTATGAAACAGGTTTGTGTGCGCACCCCAGGGGCTGCTCATGACGCCATCAATAATGCGTCCATATTCCAGGGTTAAAAACCCGGGAGATGAGGATAAATGATTGATCAAGAATTAACAGGAAATTGTGGGTTTCAATTCGCGGCGCCGGGTCACTTAGGAAGCCCGCAATACAGAGGGATTATCCACTTGGGTGTTTTGCATAAAATCAATTACAATGCCCGGCTGTTTTTTAATCACCTCATCATGGAGAATTGATATGTATAAGACCCTGGCCTTGTTGGCAGCCTTGCTTTTGTTAGCCACCCCCTGTTGGTCAGACGAGTCTGCCCCGGCCGTGGAAAAACCGTCCCTTCACACCAGCCAGACCGTTACTCTCACCGCAGTGGTGGAAGCCATTAATCACGAAACCCGTGAAGTAACCCTGCGCGGACCGGAAGGCAATACCGTCAGCTTTGTCGCCAGCGAAGAGGCCCGCAACCTCGACCAGGTTAGCGTGGGCGATATCGTCATGGCCGAATACCAGCAGACCCTGTCCATCGAAGTTTTCGCCAATGACGGAAGCGCACCGGGTGCCGGCGAACTGACTGCCGCAGGCCGTTCCGAAAAAGGTGAAATGCCGGGTATGGCCGCCGTTGACGCAACGGTGATTACCGCAACGGTTGAAGAGATCAACCTCGAAACCAATACTTTCAAACTCAAGGGCCCCGACGGTGAAGTCACCGAATACGTTGCCCGTAATCCTGAAAACCTCAAAAAGGCCGAAGTGGGCGACCTGGTCGTGATCACCTACACCGAGGCCGTGGCGCTTTCAGTCGAAAAAGCCAGCGAAGAATAAAGCCCGCGTCATATGTGGAGAGATCAGTTTTTGCTGATCTCTCCACAATCCCTTCCACCCACCGCCAGTCAAACCGAATCCATTTCAATAAAACCAACCTTGTGTTTTCAAAGCTGCAAGCCTAACCACGGCGACCTGTTTACGTGTTCACTTTGCATTCAGCCAGACCGGCATATAGTAGACCTGTAGCGATGGCGGCATACCGAAAAATCGCCTGAAATTTCGAACTGCTGCGAAGAGGAATTAAAAATGAACAGATCATTAAAAATTACGCTTTTGGTTTTACTGATGGTGATCGGCCTGCCTTCCGTTCTCGCACAGGAAAATGGCTGGCCCCGGACATTGCCTTTGGAGCAGGGGATGGTGACGATTTACGCGTTGCAAGTGGATGGGAAGAGCGACGATATCGTTCAATACCGCGCAGCGCTTGCCTACCGTGCAACGCCCGGATCGGAACCCGTTTTCGGGGCAGGCTGGTTTGAGTCACGTGTCGTGATCGATTCCAACAAGCGAATCGTGCACCCTACCGACCTGGTAGTGACCGATACCCGTTTCCCGGAAGGAACGGATGATATACAGCCACAATTGGCGAGCGTTCTCGCACAACAATCGCCCGGCTGGAACCTCGACTTCTCCATGGATGAACTCGACACCGCCTTGAAAACAGCGGCGTCTGAAACCGCTGCTGTCAACACAACACCACCCAAAATTATCTATCGGGACCATCCCGCATTGCTGATTTCAATCGATGGCGAACCGGTTCTGCGTGAGATCGAGAACAGCGCTTTGAAAGCGGTCATCAATACGCCCTACCCGTTGATCTTTGATGGCAAATACTATTACCTCAATGCCGCCAAAGACGTCTGGTATCGCGCCAGGCAGGCCACCGGACCCTATCAGTTTGAATCCACGCCACCCGCGCAGATCGCGGCCATGGTCAACCCCGACGCCGAGGAATCAACGCAGGAACAATCGTTCGAACCCATCACCGCTGCCAACGCACCGGAAATCGTGGTCGCAACCGAGCCGGCCGAACTCATCGTAACCGAGGGGCCCGCAGCCTTCGTACCTCTGGTTGACGATCTTCTGGTATTACAGAATTCGGATGACGATGTTTTCATGCACGTCAGTTCGCAAAACTTTTACATCGTGCTCGCCGGTCGCTGGTACCGCGCCAGTTCGCTGACAGGACCCTGGGTTTACCAGGCGTCAGATAGCCTGCCGCAGGCGTTCGCCAACATCCCGCGCGATTCAAACCAGGCCGACTCGCGTGTCTATGTTGCCGGCACCGAGGAAGCGCATGATGCCGTCATGGACGCCCAGGTCCCCCAGACCGCCGCCGTCAAGCGGGGCGAGGTGGATATCGAGGTCAGGTATGACGGTGAGCCCGTTTATCGACCTGTAGATGGCGCCGACGGCCTGGTATATATCCAGAATACGGGTTCAAGCGTGCTCGTGTCCGATGGCCTTTACTACCTGGTCGAAGAAGGGGTCTGGTACGTGTCGTACTCACCCAATGGCCCCTGGCAGGTGTCGGATCATCGGCCACGGCAAGTGGCAACGATTTTGCCCACCTCGCCCGTGTATAACACCAAGTACGTGTATGTCTATGACAGCACACCGAGCGTCGTGTATGTCGGCTATACCCCGGGTTATGTCGGCAGCTACGTCTATCGCAACACCATTTTCTACGGCACCGGCTGGTATTACCGGCCCTGGGTTTCACCCTATTATTACTATCCCCGTTTCAGCACGTGGGGTTTGAACGTCAGCTACAACCCGTGGAGCGGTTGGGATTTCGGTTTGAGCTGGGGCTGGGGTCCTTTCAGCGCCGCTTACTACCCCGGTGGTTACTGGCATCACAATCATCATTGGTACTATCCCCGCTACAGCCGCTGGGGACCGGGCAGGTATCGGTCACGGCCCGCA
The DNA here is from genome assembly GCA_036525655.1 of Lysobacterales bacterium. GTDB lineage: Bacteria > Pseudomonadota > Gammaproteobacteria > Xanthomonadales > SZUA-36 > SZUA-36. Next base: position 3,950 of record DATCZY010000053.1, read on the forward strand.
CACCATGGCCACGACCGCTATGCACATCATGGGGATCGCCGCGACAGGCACGACCGTTATGACGGACGCTATGATGACGACCGTTATGACAACAGCCGCGACCACGGGGGCAACTCCAGACCGCGTGCCAGCGAGAGAAACTACAACCTCTACCGTGACGGATCGCAACGCGCCAGGGTTGCCAGCACCCGCGACAAACAATCCCGGATATCGGGCAGCTACGCCGCTGATACCAGGCAGGCTAAAACCATTAAAACGAGCAACGGACGGGTACAGAGTTACGCCGGTAAAAGCAAACCTGAACGCAATCGGACGAGCCCGGTGAATTCATCCGAACTGCGCAACAAGGCACGCGTGCGGGATGTCAATCTCGAGGCCAGGAGCAACACGCTGGTAGCCGACAACAAGGGAAATGTTTACAGCAAGCCGAACCAAAAGACGGACAGGTACGCCCGGCCCGGAGGCAAAGGAGGCTATGAACGATCAACAAACCTGGCCTCCGCGCAAGCCACCAAGACCCGGACCATAGCCAACGGCGGCAAGCGGCAAGCGCCCCCCGCATACAGCGCGCCTGCCCGGCAACCGCAGCAAAAAATGGTCAGCAGCAGGCAACGGGACAGCGCCAACGGCGGCAAGCAGAAATCGCCCCCCGCATACAGCGCACCTGCACGTCAACCGCAGCAAAAAACAGTCAGCAGCAGGCAAC
>DATCZY010000054.1:0-18382 GCA_036525655.1 Lysobacterales bacterium
GAGATTGATCAGGTTGATCGAACTGGCCCAGGTGAACAGGGGCTCGCCCGGTTTCGCGTGGAGCAGCAGTGCGTTCAACGACAACGGTTGCAGGCTGTGCGTTGCCAACTGGTTTGAATCTGCCATGAAGATCGTGACGAAAGCCGCCAAGGTGCCGAATACACCCACGAAAGACGTCCACACACTCAAGGAAAACCACTTGCCAAAACCGATATCGGCGGCGGTAATGAGCTTGTTGGCCAGGTGCAGGTAGGATGCCTGGATGGTGTAAATGATCAAGGTCACGATGGTGATGGCAATCACCGTCGTCCAGGTGCTGCGCCCCGGGTCCATGAACTGCCGGATGGCATCGGCGCTTTCGGCGCGCTTTTCCGCCGGGACCTGGCGAATGGTTTCTTCAATCAGCCACGGAAAATCGACCCAGCTGTAATAGTAGACGAACAGGCCGCCGGCCATTGCCAGGGTGATCACCAATGGCCAGCCCAACCAGTAGGTATGCAGTTTGATTTCATCCAGGGCCTTGCCCGGTGCCGCGACAATATCCACCATCGCATTTAATATCGAATAGGAATTACCCGTCATTTTTCTCTCCCCATTGATTGCGGCCGATAAGCGTTGCACGAATCAGGCCGGTTATTATTGACCGGTGTCAATTATCCGGCGGTTTGTCAAATATCATCAGGGTCAAAAATCGTGGTCCTGAATCGTACAAGGGCGAAGTGCCCAGGCAAGGTGCCAGCAGGACTGATTATTGCAACAGGTCCGCCTCGGGCAAACAATCAGTGGTTTGCCTTTCTCTCCTTGAGATGAGCCACCTTGTCTTTTAAGCGGCTGTCGAACGCCAGTATCCAGTTCATGATCGATAACATGGTTCCGGCGGATAATCCGAACATCAAAACCCCGTTGCTGGCTTCGATCGCACCCAGTAACCGCCATTTCTCACTCATGACAATATCGCCATAACCAAGTGAGGCAAAATTAACCATCGAGTGGTAAAAAGCGGTGGTAAAGTCAGTGAATTCACCCAGCTCTAAAAACAACGCCGCCCAGATCGCGGCCTGGATCAGGTTGCCGATGAAGAGCATGGTCATCACCATGCTGATCAGGAAAACCGTCGTACGTTTGCTTTTGTGTTTGAGTTCTTGTTGAGCCGTGTGCCTGGCATCTACCCGGTCGACAAATTTAAAAAGGTAATTGAGCGTATAAACCACGGCCGAGATCTGGATACCCATCGTAATGAATAACGTGACACAACCCAATAATAATGGAATCAACATGACCACTCTCCGACGTGCTTAACGAGACGCTGAGGGAGATACCAATACAGTACCGTTGCGAGTATTGACAGCCCAGATCAAAAATAAAACCTGCAGCGAAATGAAAGGCCCCAGTTTAAAACCTGTATATTAATCTCTATACGGAGCCAACATGGCTCGCGCAGAAAATATAGAACACTTAGACGCCGATGTCGATCACGCTCAAAACCACGCCGGAGCGTTGCCCTGACTTTGTTCAGGGTGTTATAATGGCGCGCTAAATAGCGACAAGCCGGATTACCGCTTTCTGCTACTAATTTGGACGTATGTTTGCCCTGATGGGGCGTAAAATTGAGAGCGGACTGTTATCCATGTCAAGCGGCACCGAAAACATAACCACAGGCGAGTACATCGGCCACCACCTGCAGAACCTGACCTTTGGTCAACACCCCGACGGCACATGGGGTCTGGCCCATTCCGCAGCTGAGGCGCAGGCGATGGGCTTCTGGGCTTTTAACGTCGACACGATGTTCTGGGCTGTTCTCCTCGGTCTTGTTTTCACCCTGATGTTCAGAAGTGTTGCCAAAAAAGCCAACTCCGGTGTCCCTACCCGCTTCCAGGCCTTAATCGAAATCGTTGTCGAGTTTGTCGACACCAGCGTGCGTGAATCCTTTCACGGCACCAGCAAATTTATCGCGCCATTGGCGCTTACCCTGTTCGTATGGATCTTCTTCATGAATTTCATGGATCTGATCCCGGTCGACTGGTTGCCATGGGTTGCCAAACAAAGTGGCATCTACTACCAGAAGGTCGTACCCACCACCGACATCAACGCCACCATGAGTATGGCCTTGACGGTGTTCGTGCTGATCCTCTATTTCAGCATCAAGATCAAAGGTGTTGGCGGCTTTATCGCCGAGCTCACCGGTCAGCCATTTGCCTCCAGCAGCGCTTTGGGCAAGGCCGTGTTTTTCCTACCCAACCTGCTGCTGGAAACCGTTGCACTGCTGGCCAAGCCGGTATCGCTCGGTCTACGACTTTTCGGCAACATGTATGCCGGTGAATTGATCTTCATCCTGATCGCCGTGGTTTTCACCGCCGGCTCCGGAATTATCGCAGCGGGTCTCAGCTCTGTATTTGGTGAGCACATCCCGGCCTGGTTCTGGGTATCTGCCACGCTCATTGTTTTCGCCACACTGTGGTTGAATATGAAGGGCAAGCTGGACACAAAAAAGACACTTTGGATATTGATGATAGAGATGCTTCTGGTTGGTGGCCTGGCGTTTTTGGGCGGCCAGTTAATGCACTTCATCTGGGCCGCGTTCCACCTGATCATCGTAACCTTGCAGGCATTTATCTTCATGATGCTGACCATTGTTTACCTGAGCATGGCGCACGAGCACCACTAAAATCATCGATGGCTTAAGTGTTTTTTGTTTGAACTGGTTTTTTATTAGCGTTTATTTTTATTTTTTTTAGGTAATTAATCTCTTGGAAAGGGAGTTATAGATGGAAATTGTAATTGGTATGACCGCAATCGCCGTGGCGCTGCTTATTGGTTTGGGCGCTCTGGGTGTTGGTATCGGTGTGGGTATTCTGGGCGGTCGCCTGTTGGAAGGATCTGCGCGTCAGCCTGAACTGGCTCCGATGCTGCAGGGCAAGTTCTTCCTGGCCATCGGTCTGTTGGACGCGGTCGCGATGATCGGTGTAGGTATTGCGTTGTTCTTTACCTTCGCAAATCCGTTTGTGGGTCAGCTGCAAGCCGCCATCGGCGGTTGATCAGCCAGATCAATGAGCCTGCCCGGTTTTCCGGGCAGATAAACTGAACCATCTGAACGAGGTAAGGCATGAATATCAATGCCACTTTAATTTTGCAGTCAATCGCGATGATGATTTTCGTGTGGTTCTGCATGAAATTCATCTGGCCGCCTCTGCTCAAAGCGATGGACGATCGCCGTGCGAAGGTCGCCGATGGACTGGCTGCTTCTGATCTTGCCGAAAAAGAACTGGAAGCTGCAAAGCTGACGGCCGGTGAGCAGATTCTCGAAGCCCGCAATAAAGCGGGTGAGATCGTAGAGCAGGCCAACCAGCGCCATAGCCAGATACTGGACCAGGCAAAGGAAGACGCCACCAGTGAACGCCAGCGTCAGGTGGCCGCGGCGGAAGCCGAAATTGCTTTGGCCGCCAACCAGGCACGTGAAGAATTACGTGCGTCGGTCGCCAGCCTGGCCGTTTTGGGTGCCTCCAAAATACTGGAAAAAGAAGTGGATGTGGCAACGCATCGTGAGCTTCTCGACAAGCTGATCGCCGAGATCTGACCATGAGCAATGCGACGACACTGGCCCGACCTTATGCCAAGGCAGCTTTCGAACTGGCCCTCGCTGAAAATGCAACCGGCCGTTGGAACGACATGCTTGATATGGCAAGTACCGCGGTGACAGAAAAGTCATTGGCGGGTCTTTTGGAAAGCCCGCATGCGAGCAGCAGCCAGATCGTAAAAATTCTTACTGATATGGCAGGTGAGGCTTTCAGCGCGAGGTTCAATGACTTCCTGGCGGTTTTGGCTGAAAACAAGCGTTTGTCGCTGTTGCCCGAAATTGCGACCCAGTACCAGGGCCTGCGTGAAGAGGCCGACAAACTACTGCGCGTCAGGGTCGTTTCAGCGTTCGCACTCGACGAAGATCAGGCCACGCGTTTAAAGAGCGCCCTGGCCAAACGATTTAATCGCGAAATCCTGCTGGAAGCAGAAGTTGACAGGGGCGTGATTGGCGGCGCCGTGATTTACGCCGGCGGCCAGGTTATTGACGGATCGCTCAGAGACAGGCTGGCCAAGCTTTCGAACAGACTTTCTAACTGAATTTATAGACACAAGACGGCCACTGAATACACAGCGGGCCAATAGGAAAAAGACGATGCAGACGACATTGAATCCATCTGAAATTAGCGAGTTGATTAAAAAGCGTGTTGAAGAGCTGAATATTTCAGCTGAAACTCGTAATGAAGGTACGGTGGTAAGCGTTTCCGATGGTATCGCCCGTCTGCATGGCCTCGAAGACGCCATGCAGGGTGAAATGATCGAATTCCCCAACAATACCTTTGGACTGGCGCTCAACCTCGAGCGTGACTCCGTTGGTACGGTTATCCTCGGTGACTACGAGCACATCACCGAAGGCGACACCGTCAAGTGCACCGGGCGTATTCTGGAAGTACCGCACGGCCGTGGCCTGCTGGGTCGCGTGGTCGACGCACTGGGCAACCCGATCGATGGCAAGGGCGCGATCGACAACGACGGTTTCGCGCCGATCGAAAAAGTTGCACCGGGCGTTATCTGGCGCCAGTCGGTATCACAGCCGGTTCAGACCGGCCTGAAATCCATCGATTCCATGGTGCCAATCGGCCGCGGTCAGCGTGAATTGATCATCGGTGACCGCCAGATCGGTAAAACCGCCATCGCCATCGATACCATTATCAACCAGGTCAAATCCGGCATTAAGTGCGTGTATGTCGCCATCGGTCAGAAGCAATCTACCGTTGCCAACGTGGTCGCCAAGCTCGAAGAGCACGGCGCCATGGCTCACACCATCGTCGTCAACGCATCGGCTTCCGAATCGGCAGCCATGCAGTACATCGCCCCGTATTCGGGCTGCACCATGGGTGAGTACTTCCGCGATCGCGGTGAAGACGCCCTGATCATTTATGATGATTTGACCAAGCAGGCCTGGGCTTATCGCCAGGTATCCCTGCTGTTGCGTCGTCCGCCGGGCCGTGAAGCGTATCCGGGTGACGTTTTCTACCTGCACTCCCGTCTGCTGGAACGCGCGGCGCGGGTCAACGTCGATTACGTAGAAAAATTCACCGAAGGTAAAGTCAAAGGTAAAACCGGTTCATTGACCGCCTTGCCGATCATTGAAACCCAGGCCGGCGACGTATCCGCGTTCGTTCCGACCAACGTGATCTCGATTACCGATGGCCAGATCTTCCTGGAAACCGACATGTTCAACGCGGGTACCCGCCCGGCTGTACACGCCGGCTTGTCCGTTTCCCGTGTGGGTGGTGCTGCACAGACCAAGGTCATCAAGAAACTGGGTGGCGGTATTCGTCTGGCCCTGTCCCAGTATCGCGAACTGGCAGCTTTTGCCCAGTTCGCCTCTGACCTGGATGACTCGACCCGCAAACAGCTGGACCGTGGCCAGCGCGTGACCGAACTGATGAAGCACTCGCAATACAGCCCGATGTCCGTTGGCAACATGGCGATCTCGCTGTTCTCCGCTGATCGCGGTTATCTCGATGATGTCGAGCTGCTCAAGATAGGCGCGTTCGAGACCGCGTTGCTGGAATACATGGCGAGCGCGCATGCCGAACTCGTCGCCACGCTGGATGAAGGCGACTGGAACGATGAGATTGAGGCAAAACTGGTCGCTGCCCTGAAAGATTTCAAGGCAACCGGTTCCTGGTAAGCAGACCCGTAAAAACGTAGGAGCAAGCCAAATATGGCAGGCGGAAAGGAAATTACAGGAAAGATTCAGAGCATTGGCAACACCATGAAGGTGACTGCTGCTTTGGAAACGGTTTCTGCCAGTAAAATCAAGAAGTCACAGGCCCTGATGAGCGCCACGCGCCCCTATGTGCGCATGATGCGTCGTATATCCGGACATCTCTCCAAGGCCAACCCGGAAATCCGTCACCCGTTTACCGTTGAATATGAAACGGTAGAAAGAGTCGGTTATATCATCGTCTCCACGGATCGCGGGCTTTGTGGTGGTCTCAACAACAACCTGTTCAGAAAGACTCTGAGAGATATGTCAGAGTGGCAGGGCAAGGGCGCTGAAGTCAGCATTGTGACCCTGGGTAAGAAAGCAGCGGCGTTTTTTAAGAACGTCAATGTCGAAATCATGGGGTCTGTCAGTGGGTTGGGTGAATCACCCAAAATAGAAGACCTGATCGGTGCGGTCCGGATCATGGTGGAAGCCTACCGTGACAACGGCATACAGCGTCTTTATATCGTTGCCAACCTGTTCGTCAACACGATGACGCAGGATCCGGTGATCTTACAGATGTTGCCGTTGCCGCCCACCGATGATACCGAGTTGGGCGAAATCTGGGATTACATCTACGAACCCGACGCCAAGACATTACTGGATGAAGTTTCCGTGCGTTATATCGAGGGCATGATTTACCAGGCCGTTCTGGAAAACCTGGCCTCGGAACATGCCGCCCGTATGTTGGCGATGAAGAACGCCACGGAGAACGCGGGAGACCTGATCGCCGAACTGAAGCTGGCCTATAACAAGGCCCGCCAGGCGGCCATCACGCAAGAGATTTCTGAGATCGTTGGCGGCGCGGCCGCAGTTTAATGACCCGGGCATATTTTTATACAAGACATTAATTATTTGTGAATTAAGCGGGACCCAAGTTTTTTAAACCCAACCAATTCACATCTCACCAAAAGAGTGGAGCGAGTTTTATGAGTTCTGGATCAATTGTTCAGGTAATCGGTGCCGTTGTTGACGTGGAGTTTTCACGCGATTCCATGCCCCGGGTTTTCAACGCATTGACCGTCGATAACACCGACATCACGCTGGAAGTTCAGCAGCAACTGGGTGATGGCGTAGTGCGTACCATTGCACTGGGTTCCACCGATGGATTGAAACGCGGTATTTCAGTAACCGATACAGGTGATGCAATCAGGGTGCCGGTTGGTGAGAAGACCCTGGGTCGTGTCATGGACGTGCTCGGACGGCCGATTGACGAAGCCGGACCAATTGGCGAGGAAAAACGTATGCCGATTCACCGTAAGCCGCCTTCATACGAAGACCAGGCCGGCGGTAACGATATCCTGGAAACGGGTATCAAGGTTATTGACCTGATCATGCCCATCGCCAAGGGCGGTAAAGTCGGTCTGTTCGGTGGTGCCGGTGTAGGTAAAACGGTAACACTGATGGAGCTGATCCGTAACATCGCTATCGAGCACTCGGGCTTCTCGGTGTTCGCCGGTGTGGGCGAGCGTACCCGCGAGGGCAATGACTTCTACCACGAGATGAAAGACGCCGATGTACTCGGCAAGGTATCACTGGTATATGGCCAGATGAATGAGCCACCGGGCAACCGCCTGCGTGTTGCACTGACCGGTCTGACCATGGCCGAGGAGTTCCGCGACCAGGGTAATGACGTTTTGATGTTCATCGATAACATCTACCGTTACACGCTCGCAGGAACGGAAGTATCCGCGCTGTTGGGTCGTATGCCCTCAGCGGTGGGTTACCAGCCGACACTGGCCTTGGAAATGGGTCTGTTGCAGGAACGCATCACCACCACCAAGACCGGATCTATCACCTCATTCCAGGCGGTATACGTACCGGCCGATGATTTAACCGATCCCTCGCCGGCAACCACTTTTGCGCATCTTGACGCAACCCTGGTACTCAGCCGCTCCGTTGCAGAGCAGGGTATTTACCCGGCTGTAGATCCGCTTGACTCAACATCCCGTCTGCTCGATCCGAACCTGATCGGTCATGAGCACTATGACGTGGCGCGTTCTGTACAGGGTGTGTTACAGCGTTATAAAGAGCTCAAGGATATCATCGCGATTCTGGGTATGGACGAGCTGTCTGAAGAAGATAAGGCCGTCGTGTCACGTGCACGTAAAGTTCAGCGCTTCCTGTCACAACCTTTCTTCGTTGCTGAAACCTTCACCGGTTCTCCAGGTAAATACGTAACCCTTAAAGACACCATCCGCGCGTTCAAGGGTATTGTTGCCGGTGAGTACGATCATCTGCCCGAGCAGGCTTTCTACATGGTCGGCGGTATCGAAGAAGCCGTGGCCAAGGGTGCCGCGATGGCCAATAAAGAAGCCGCCTGAGCAGACTCTTTTAAGAGACCGGAATTATGACCAAGACAATACAATGTGACATCGTAAGCGCCCACGAGGAAATTTTCTCAGGCGAAGCAACGATGGTATTTGCGTCCGGTGTTGCCGGTGAACTGGGTATTGCCCCGCGACATGCACCACTGATCACCCAGCTTAAAGCAGGTCCGGTCCGTGTACAGCAGGCCGATGGCCAAGAAGCTTTTTTCTTTGTCAGTGGCGGCATACTCGAGGTGCAGCCACACATGGTTACGGTTTTGACCGATACGGCCATGCGCGGCGCCGATCTCGACGAGGCTGCCGCCAGGGCAGCCAAGGCTGAAGCCGAACGGCAACTGGCTGATCGCAGCGGTGAGATGGATATTGCGGAGGCCCAGGCCCAACTGATGCAGGCTGTTGCCCAGCTGGCCGCATTGGAACATCTGCGCAAGAAATTAAAGCGCTAGTCTTTTTCTAAAAACGCTTGAATCAACCCGACGCCTGCTCTGCAGGCGTTCGTGTTTTATGGGCTGTTATTTTGCATCCGCCCCGAACGGCGTGAGCTATTTGCCGATGCGTTTTGCCAGGTCGATGATATCCCGGTCGCAATAGGTGCAAACGTAACGATGGCCCTCATCGGGGCTTAGTTTGAACTCGGTGGTAATAGGTTCGTTCTGATTCGATATGCAATTCGGGTTTGAACAGGTCATGATGCCCCTGACAACCTTGGGCGCCTCGGCATTGAATTTTTTGACTACCTTTCCGCCAACGATGATATTGATTGTCGCCTGGGGTGAAACCAGTGCCACCAGGTTGGCCTCCTCGGCCGAGAGTTCGACATCTTCGAACTTGAGAATGTCTTTCTTGCCGCCCTTCTTCGAGTGGCTGTTCACCAGGATGCTCATGGTCTTGTCATTGGACAATCCAAGCACCCTGAGCACGTCAAATGCCCTGGATGGCAATATGTGATCGATCACCGTGCCGTGGTCGATGCGTTCAACTTTCATGTATTTATGTGACATATCAGACGCCTCCTATGACCATCGAGAGCAATGCCATTCTCACCGGCACACCGTTGGCGGCCTGGATGAAATACTTGGCCTGCGGCATGGCGTCGACATCCGGTGTGATTTCGTTGATCCTCGGCAATGGATGCATGACGATCATGTTGTCAGGACCCTGGGCCACGAGCGCCGGGTCGATCAGGTACTTGCCGGCGACTTTTTTGTACTCGACCGGGTCGGGAAAACGTTCCTTCTGAATGCGGGTGACGTAGAGGATATCGGTTGTCGAGATAACTTCCTCCGGCGTATGGCAGGCGACGCCAAACTGGCCGGACTCTTCGAGGTGCTCAACCACCTCACCCGGCATTTCCAGGCCTTCCGGTGAAACCAGGTTGATGGTGTTGCCGAACTTGGATAGCGCGAAGGCCAGCGAGTGCACGGTGCGTCCGTAGCGAAGATCGCCGACGAGGCTGATGTTGAGACCTTCCAGGCGCCCCATTTGCTGCCTGATCGTGAATAAATCCAGTAGTGTTTGTGTCGGATGCTGACCGGCGCCGTCACCCGCGTTGATAACCGGCACATCCGAAAATTCCGTGGCCAGCTTGGCGGCGCCCTCGCGCGGATGGCGCAGGACGATGGCATCGGCATAACCGCTGACCATCCTGATGGTGTCGGCGAGGGTCTCGCCCTTGACGACCGAGGTCGCCTCGGTCCCCGCAAAACCGATCACCCCGCCACCGAGACGGTTCATGGCGGTTTCGAAGGAGAGCCTGGTGCGTGTCGAGGGCTCAAAGAAAATACTGCCCAGCACCTTACCCTTGAGACAGTCGTTGACCGCCTCCCCCCTGGCCGTGGCCAGCATGCCCTCGGCCCGGTCGAGAACGTCAATTATGGCATCGACCGTCAAGTCGTGAACCGAGATCACATGACGCATGATATCTCCCCGTAGGTGGTTGCGGATTCGCGTATTTTAAACCATTTGCCATTGGCACATGTACCGGAACTTTGCCCCGGAAACGCACTGCCTGGCGCATGGAAACCCACACGCCGGGCATTTTTATTTTTGTACCGCGCACAGCATGGAAAGCCGTCGGGCACGCAGCACCTTATGCGCCCATTACCCCCCGGAATGGTATGAAAAAAGCTTCGTACGCCTCTTTTAGTCAGCATAAATAATCCCGTCAATATCATTTGAAACCAGCGTGCCGGCTTCGCCTTTCATTATTTTCACCAGGTCGGAAAGCTGGCCGATGGCGCTCTTGTGACCGGTTTTGCGGACAAATTCACAAGCGCCGCGTATCTTCGGACCCATCGAACCCTCGGCAAAATTCAGTCGCTCCAATGCATCCGGGTTGGCGGCCCTGATGGGGCGTTGCCGCCGGGTTCCGAAATCGGTATAGACATTGGCGACGTCAGTCAGCATCACGAACATTTCCGCGTCCAACTCCCTGGAAAGCAGGGCGCTGGCAAGGTCCTTGTCGATGACCGCTTCCACACCGTAGAGCTTCTGCTCATCATCATAGGCGGTGGGGATACCGCCCCCGCCCGCGCAAATGACCACCACGCCGTTGTCCACAAGCAGGCGGATCGCGCTCAGTTCTATGATTCGCTGCGGCAGCGGCGACGGCACGACCCTTCGGAAATGCTCGCCGTCAGGGGCCATCGACCAGCCTTTTTCCGTGCGTAGCCTGTCCGCTTCCAACTGGTCGTAGATCGGGCCCACCGGCTTGGTCGGTTTTTTAAATGCGGGGTCCGCGGGGTCGACCAGTATCTGCGTGAGTACCGTGACGATATGATCATCGAGCGGGATAATGTTACCCAGTTCCTGTTCGATCATGTAGCCGATCATACCGACGGTTTCCGCACCCAGGACATCTAGCGGATAGGGGTCAACGGCACAATAGGCCGCGTCCATCAACGCCAGCAGACCCACCTGGGGGCCGTTGCCGTGCGCGATGATCAGTTGGTTGTTCTTGTGGACCTCGGCCAGTTGGCGGACCGCAACACGGATATTGTCGCGCTGGTTCTCTGCATTCAATGCCTGGCCGCGTTGCAATAAAGCATTGCCACCCAGGGCCACCACGACCCTCATTGCGGTCTGCGCCATTCAAATGGGGTCGGCGCCAGGCGCCGGGTTGAATACCCGGCCACCAGACCCTTTGCCCTTTCCGGCCTCATTGGCTGCCAAGTGTCGCCACCAGCAGCGCCTTGATCGAGTGCACGCGATTTTCCGCCTGCTCGAACTGGATACCTGCGTCGGATTCGAAAACCTCCTCGGTGACTTCCATGGCGTCGAGGTCAAACTGTTCGTAAATCTGCCGGCCAAGCTCGGTTTCGAGGTTGTGAAAGGCAGGCAGGCAGTGCATGAAACGCACCCGCATATTTCCACTTGCCGCCATCAGTTTGGCATTGACCTGGTAGGGTTTGAGCAGGCGGATACGATCCTCCCAGGTTTCAGCTGGCTCGCCCATCGAGACCCATACATCGGTATGGATGAACTGCACATCCCTGACCGCCTCATACGGGTCTTCGGTCAGGGTCAGCGTGCCCTTGTTTTTCTTTTCCAGCTGACGCGCGCGTTCGAGCAGTCCCTCGTCCGGCCATAGCTCCCGGGGGGCGGCAATACGCACATCCATCCCCATCAGGCAACCGGCGATCATCAGCGAATTACCCATGTTGGAACGCCCGTCACCCACGTACGCGTACTTGAAGTCGTGCCACGGTTGCGGCATGAACTCACGCATCGTCATCAGGTCCGCACACATCTGCGTCGGGTGAAATTCATCGGTCAGGCCGTTGAAGACAGGTACACCGGCATACTCTGCCAGTTCCTGCACGATGTGCTGACCTGCGCCGCGGTATTCGATGGCGTCGTACATGCGGCCCAGCACGCGGGCGGTATCCTTGACGGATTCCTTTTTGCCGATGTGTGAGCCGCTCGGATCGAGGTAGGTCACGTTGGCGCCCTGGTCATGGGCGGCCACCTCGAAGGCGCAACGTGTCCTGGTCGAGGCCTTTTCGAATATCAATGCGATGTTCTTGCCACGCAGCCGCTGCACCTCTGTACCGGCGTACTTGGCCCGCTTGAGGTCCCTTGCCAGGTCGAGGATGTAGGTAAGATCCCGTTTCGAAAAATCAAGCAAAGTGAGGAAGCTTCGATTCTTGAGATTGAATGACATGATGATTTCCCTCTAAAAAAGAGCCGGGCGAGCGCTCTGGAACAAATAATCAGGTAACCGTTCCTTTATGATTTAGTACAATAAACGCCGCCGGAAAACTTTTCCTGACCTACATCAGGATTTAGTGTAAATCTGGACTAAATATCTCATTCGAACGGTTGACGCGCCCGGAAGTGAACCCGAATCAACAGCCTTGTACAGAATCATCCCATGCGGGTTCAGCAGCATGATGGTTCGCCGTTATTGCAGAGGTCCGCTGCTGATCATTTACATGGCCTGGGCGCTGATCGCTGTGCCGGGTTGGGCGTTGGCGGCAACCGCCGATGACGTCGCCGAGGGTGATCTGGCCTGGGCGCAACGCGCCCAAGGACAGCGGGGTTCCCGGGCTGCTGCAGAGCCCATCCAGAACGCCATTGACGCCTACACCAGGGCGCTGGAAGCAGACCCCGAGAACCTCGACGCGCGCTGGAAGCTGCTACGGGCTTTTTATTTCAAGGGTGAATTCGCGCTCGACAATGACCAGGAGCGGCTGGCGCTGTATAAAACCGGGCGTGAAATCGCCGAGACCGGAACGCTGCAGATCGAGTCAACGTACGGGCTTGGCAAAGGTATGTTCAATATGCAGCCCTTCGAGGTAGCCAACACCATCGGCGACCAACCGGCGGTCGCCGAGTTTTGCTTCTGGGCAGCGGCTAACTGGGGTCTGTGGGGTCAATATAGTGGCAAGATTATTTCTGCACTCACGGGACTCGTAAACCGCTTACGCCAGTTTGCCGAAATCATGGTTCTGATGGATGAATCCGTTGAGAATGGTGGCGGCCACCGTTTACTTGGACGTTTACATACGAGGGTGCCAAGAATACCGTTTATGACGTGGTGGGTCGACCGGGACCTGGCCATCAGCGAACTCCGGCTCTCCTTGCAGGTTGACCCCGACAGTCTTCTGAGCAAAATTTTTCTGGCCGAGGCCCTGTTGAAATTCCGCCCAGAAGATAAACCTGAGGCGTTGAACCTTTTGCGGGAAATTTTAGAAAGTGACCCCCACCTGGACCGGCTGGTGGAAGATACCCGGGTCATTGAGGATACCCGGGAACTTTTAGCGGCAAATCTGCAATAGATCTGCTTATATACCGGTCGTTTGTGAAGCGGGATCAGAGTACGTACCCGGCACCTGGCTCTGACCCCTGGAAGCTTATTGATGAGGAAACCTGAAAATGCGTAAAACCTTTCTGATACTGGCGCTGGTCCTGTTCGCACAACAGGGCATGGCGCAGAACCTCGCAGCACCTGCATTCACACTACCCGATACCGACGGCACGCAGGTCACATTGCCACGCACCCATGATGGCGTGGATATCTACTATTTCTGGGCCAGTTGGTGCCCTTACTGCAAGACATTGATGCCGCACTTGCAGTCCATGCGTATCGAGTATGGCGATGCTGTCACGATATATGCCATGAATATCCGCGATGAGGAAATGCCGGAACTGTTCATGCTCGAACACGGTTACGATTTTGTGCTGATACCCGAGGCGGATTCGATCATGGAAGCGTACGGTGTACAGGCGACACCCGCCCTGTTTATCGTGGACGGACAGGGCAAAATACGTTTCAACCTGTATGACATGTTTTTTGATGACAGCAGCGAATTCAAGGCGCTGACACACGCGCAAAAAGCCGCACGACGGGCGCCTTACTGGGCCGCTGAAATCCGCAGGAAAATTGACCAGGTCTTGAGCGGGGCCCAACCTGACTGAGATGACGGGCCAGGCGCACTGGCAACCGCGACGCCCGCAGCCGGCGCTCCGGACTCAATAAAAAACATAGACCATCGAGGCGGCAAACAGCAGCACCAGCCACGCTGCTGCCGCCAGCGTGAAGCGGTCACGTCCCAATATGAGCGCATAAGCGGCCTTGACCAGGTTGTTGCTGCCCGTCGCCGTGATGATGGCGGTAATGATTTGCGCCTCGCTGATATGAAATGTTCCCCCCAGCAAAGACAGGATGAAGGGATCGATATCCGTCATTCCAACCATGAATGACATCATCTGCAAACCTTCGTTTCCATAGCGGTTGATCACGACGGAACTGATGGCCGCAAACACGACGAACAGAATGGAGAAGACCAATGCGGTCTTGAATTCCAATGGGTGGCTCAGAGGCAGACTGTCCACTTTGACCTTGACGGTTACAGGTATGCGCCCGGCGAGCCAAGCTGCCGCCAGCGATACGGCCAGGAACGCAAGGAACGGCAGCAATAACTGCTGCAACGCACTGGCGTATCCGAGGAAAAAAAGCAGCAGCAAAAGACGCAAATACATCATCGCGGTGGCCAGGATGATCGCCTGGGTAACCTGTGGAGTGGGGGGCATCTCCCTTGCCCTGCGCCCGAGCACGATGGTGGTTGCGGTGCTCGAATAAAGCCCGCCCAGCAAACCTGTCAACAACAGCCCCTTTTCCTTGAAGACATAGGTCTGCACCAGGTAACTGATGTAGGAAAGCGCTGAAACCACCAGCAGGGCCACCCAGACCTGGTAGTAGGTGACGGTGACGATCGAGGAGATCTGGCGGTCCGGTAATAGCGGTAAAACAACACCGGCCATAATCAGGAACTTGGAGAACGTAACCATCTCCGCCGCCCGGAAGGCGTCAGAGAAACGCCGGATACCGGGTTTTGCACTCAACATCAACAGGACGGTCACCACGAACAGCACCGTGAACCAGTCGGGAAAGCGGATCAGTACCGGCGCCACCAGGTAGGTCAGCAAACCCAGTACGGGGCTCAACAGTGAGTACACTCCTTCGCCGGAGCGACGGTAATAATAGATCGCCAGGAAAACTATCAGACCCGCCATACCGAAAACGTAGGCCCACAATTGATCATCGGCGAGGTACAGCACAAAGCCCAGGATGCCGATCAGGGTGAACGTGCGCGTGGTGCCAAAACCAAGGTCCTGCGCATTCGCGCGACGGTAACTGTGCAGCTCAAGGCCGATAATGAAACTCAACGCAGTGGTTATCACGAACTGCGTCAGCAGGGTCGGAAAGATGGCAAGATTGAACAACCCACCCATGTCAGTCACTTCCCTATTAAAGAAAGCCGAATGTCATACAGTTTATTCTACGCCTGTGAAGACGGCTCCGGGTAATTCCGGTCGTATCAATTTGCAGCAGACGGGTTACCGCCCCATGGATCGGCCCGGTGTCTGGCATCGCCCGACAACTCGCGCCAAGGGCAGTTTTACTGATCGGTGATCAGTTCGTTCAAAGGCCGGTCGTAGTAAGCCACCATGTCTTTTGGGGCGAGCTCCCGCGCCCGCAGCAGGCTATTTTGCGCCGCCGCCAGTTCACCGGACAGGTACTGGGTCTTGGCCAAAGCGAAAAGCAGCTTGTGGTCGTCATCTTTCTTCTTGATCGCACTTTGCAGCAGGCTGATGGACTCCTCGTATTTTTGGTGCTCAAGCGCTTCATCGCTCAGCTTCAACAGGTAGTAAGGGTTATTTCGTCTGTACCTTTCAACCTTTGACGCGAGTTGCGCTGCGGATTCGAGGTTTTCTTGCACCACGTAAACCTCGTAGAGATTACTCAACGCGGAGTACTCGGACGAGTCGATGTTCAAAGCCCGGTTAAAGGCAAATATCGCATCATCGAGCTGACCGTTACGGCCGAAAACCACACCGAGGTTCACCCATGGGTCAGACGCCCTTGAATCGGCCTCGATCGCGCTGCGCATATAGGCGTAAGCCGTTGGCAAATCGTTTTCCAGCAGTGACTCGACCGCGATATTATTCAGGTAGAGGGCCTTGGCGTAACTGTCCTCGATAATCCTGCGACGCTCACTCGGGCGAATCGTGATACCACTGACATCGACCACCCAGGACATACGCGGGGTCTCGATGACGACGTTGACGTGTTTGACCAGCAATACGGTGTCATCTGCAAAATCGGACCACTCCGGGCGTATGAACACCTCCTGGTAGTGGGCATCCAGGCCGGCTTCGCGGGCCAGCGCAATCATCATGTTGGCAAAGCCAATACAGTTGCCCGAACGCGTCTCGAAGGCCTCGGAAGCCGTCAATGTGCGGGTCTCGTCATAGTGAAAACTCAAAACACCCGCTCTCGTGACCGCCATTGTCAACAGCTCCAGCCGGGTTTGGGGATTTGAATATTTCAGCACGTAACGGTCCAGGAAGGCCTCCATCGCCGGGGTAACTTCCAGTATGTCGACGTCATCGACCTGCACTTCTGAAATCGCGTTACGTAAAGGTGGTGGTGTGACCTGCCCCGGGTGCAGCGAAGCACACCCACCCAGCATTAACAGGCCGGTCAACAGAAGGGGCGTTGCGCCGTTTAAAAAGGTTCGCATGGCAATGTTGTTTAATACACTCACATTCAGTTACTTACAGACTCCTAGACCTCAATATCGCAATCTTGGTTCCTGTTATCATCCCCAAACCGCATTTATCCGTCAAACCCGTTGCCGGTATAAATATTTCTCGAAACTATCTCAGCTTTTGAGAACTCTACCAGTATGATAGCCGTATGAAGAGCACCCGCACCGACATCTCGACGCAAATTTCAGGTCTTTTGACTCAAACACTGGAGCATGAATCCCTGTTCATGCGACTCAAGGCGGGTGAAACGCTGGTTACCGGTAATAGCCGGCTGGCACGCGTATTGACCCACCAGTACAACCAGTGGCGTCATGGACAGGGTGACCGCCAATGGCAAAGCCCCGCCGTCAGCGCGTGGAATGCGTGGCTGGACAAGCTCTGGGAAACCGCCAGCCTGAAGGGGCACGCCGGAACCGAAAGAGCCGTGCCCGGCGCCAGGCAACTGATCAGCCTGTGGGAAAGCACCCTGAAAAGCGAAACGCTGGCGCATTCGCTGTTACGCCCCGAATCGCTTGCCAGGGAGTTGCAGGACACGCGCAACCTGGTCGTAGAATGGCTGCTCGATTGCAAAGACCCGGCATGGTTCGGTGGTGAAAACGAAAATCATGCGGCCTTTTACCAGTGGAACAGGGCCTTTGAAAAACGCTGTGAAAAAGACCGGTGGATCAGTCCCGAAGACCGTCTGGCGCCGCTTTGCAAGGCTACGGGCGAAGGCCTTCTTCCACCTTCGGAGACGATCAACCTCTTGGGGTTTGACGAATTCACCCCGGCCCGCGCCAGCCTGCTCTCCGCTTTGATCGAAAACGGCAACACGGTCCGCCGCCTGGCCATCGCGCCGAGACCTGCCAAAGCCGTGTTGTGGAAGTACCGGGACAGCAAGCACGAACTGCAGCAGATGGCGCGTTGGGTGCGTTACTGGTTCGAGCGGGAACCGGACTCCGCCATCGCGGTCGTGGTGCCCGATTTGCAGAACAGGCGACAGGTGGTCGAGCGCCAGCTTGAGGAGATACTCTGCCCCGGTCACGACACGGCCGGCCAGCGGGCAAAACCCTGGAATATCTCCATGGGTGTGCCGCTTGCAAAAGTGCCGATGATCGAAACCGCCTTTGACCTGCTCAGGTTGCTGGACAAACGCATCGACATCCAGGCGATCGGACGTGTCCTCAGGTCGCCGTGGTTGCGCGGCGCCACCAGTGAAAGGAACCCGCGCGCACTGCTCGAGAAGTGCCTGCGAGACAACTACCCGCGTCAGCTGAAGCTGGACGAATTGCTATACCGTTCCGATGAAATCAGGAAAAAGACCCGCGACGGTGAAGCATTACCGCCCGACCAGCAGACACCGCGCGAATGGAACAGTCCGTTATTGACGGGTATCCTCAACACCCTGAGCCGGTTTGAAAAGGACAACCGTGGCAAACGCCCGGCTTCCGCCTGGGCCGAGGCCTTTGACCACCTGCTGAAAAATATCGGTTGGCCGCTGGAGGCAGAGCTTCCGCAACAATCGGTCGAAGAACAGGGCTCTGACTGGCAGGCGCTGCAACGCTGGCACGATAGCTTGCGCGAACTGGCCTCGCTGGATGCGACCGTCACCGGCCTCGATCGCAGCAGCGCGATCGCAGAGTTGAAACAGATTTGCCGTGAACGGGTGTTCCAGCCGCTCACGGCGGATGCGCCGATCCAGGTCCTGGGTCTGTACGAGGTCAAC
>DATCZY010000055.1:0-4887 GCA_036525655.1 Lysobacterales bacterium
GTCAGATTGAAAGTGGAATACATCGATGCCAACGGAAAGGTTAGCGAGAGTTCGCAAAACCTTAGCCCCCGGTTGGTTGCGGGGGAGCAAACGGCAGTTTCAATCAACATCAACGACATCTATGACGCCAATGAACTGGCCAGGCGTGTCCGCGTGACCGCAGTGGGCGCACAGGTGGCAGAAGAGTAATCAGTTATCGGCACGCTCCACCAGCGTCAGAATGTCATAAACCGCTACGGTGACGTGATCCTGGTTGGTGATTTCAGCATCCCAGACCACTACGCCGGTGGCAAATTTGTCATCGGGCCGTTTGGCCTTGTGAATCTTCTGTTTTGCTGTCAAACGCACGCGGATCGTGTCACCGATGCCGACGGGTTCGAGGAAACGCAGGTTTTCGAGACCGTAATTCGCGAGTAATGGCCCCTGGGCCGGGTCGACAAACAGACCGGCGGCGGCCGAGATCAGGAAGTAACCGTGCGCCACCCGTTTGCCAAACAGTGAATCCTTCGCACCGACCTCGTCGAAGTGGACGTAAAAATGATCACCCGAGATGCAGCCGAAGTTGACGATATCGGCCTCGGTAACCGTGCGCCGGTGACTGATCAGCGAATCGCCGATCTCAATCTCATCGAAGGTCTTTTTGAACGGGTGCACCACGCCGGTCCGGGGTGTGGCGCCGGTGGTGAATTGCCGCGTGATCGCGGTCAGCGTATCCGGCGAACCCTGGATGGCGGTGCGTTGCATATAGTGTTTGATCGCGCGGCTTCCACCCAGTTCTTCACCACCGCCGGCGCGTCCGGGTCCACCGTGCACCAGCGGTGCGAGCGGTGAGCCATGACCGGTGGATTCCTTCGCGCAGTCGCTGTTGAGTACCAGCATGCGGCCGTGCCAGGCAGCAGTGCCCAGTACGATCCGGGCCGCTTCTTCGTTGTCCGTCGTGACCAGCGAGCCGACCAGGCTGCCGCGTCCCATGCGCGCCAGTTCGATGGCTTCATCTTCATCCTGGTAGGGCAATATCGTTGTGACCGGTCCGAAGGCCTCGACCGCATGCGGCGACCGGGTGGCAAACGGCCGGTCGCAGTACAGCACGGTGGCGGGAAAGAATGCGCCCTTGTTGCGATCGGCACCGACGACATCAAATTCACGCTGTCCGCCGTAGACGATTTCACTGTCTCCAGCGAGTTGATGGACGGCGTCCCAGACATCTTCCACCTGGTCCCGTCCCACCAGCGCACCCATCCTGACACCTTCAACGGCAGGGTCGCCGACGGGTGTTTTGTCCAGGCGCGCTTTGAGCGCCTCGATGACCGCGTCGACGTGCTCGCGGGGTACGATGGAGCGGCGGATGGCAGTGCATTTCTGACCCGCCTTGACGGTGATTTCCTGGCTGACGCCCTTGATAAAGAGATCGAACTCAGCCGTGCCGGGTCCGGCATGTGCGCCGAGTATGGAACAGTTGAGGGAGTCGGCTTCCAGGTTGAACGGGATGCTGTTGGCGACGATGTTGGGGTGTGTCTTGAGCACGCGCCCGGTGGCGGCTGAACCGGTGAAGGTGACGCTGTCCTGTTCGTTGAGGTGCTCAAATATGTCACCGGTGCGACCGCAGATCAGTTGCAGGGCCCCTTCGGGCAGGATACCGGAAGCGATGATTTCCCTGACCATGGCCTCGGTCAGGTAGCAGGATACCGTGGCTGGTTTGACGATCACCGGAACACCGGCGATCAGGCTGGGTGCGATTTTCTCGAGCATGCCCCAACACGGAAAATTAAACGCGTTGATGTGCAGGGAGACGCCGTGCCTGGCGGTCAGGATATGCCGCCCGACGAAACTGCCCCGTGCCGACAGTCTTTCGGTCTGGCCCTCGACCACGAAGGTTTCATTGGGCAGTTCGCGCCGAGCGATACCGGTGTAGGCGAATACCGTGCCGATGCCACCTTCGATATCGATCCAGCTGTCCGCCCTTGTGGCCCCCGTTTTGGCGGAGGTGGCATAGAAAAGCTCTTTTTTATCCATCAGGTGACCGGCCAGCGCCTTGAGCATATTGGCACGGTCGTGAATGGTCATCTTGCGCAGCGCGGCGCCGCCACGTTGTCTGCCATGGCTGAGCATGTCGGCAAAATCGAGCCCCGCACTGCTGACCCGCCCGACCGTTTCACCGTTGATGGCGTTGCGTACCTCTACACCATCGTCAGTGCCTGCAACCCAGGCGCCACATGCATAGCTTTCAATTTTCATTCAGGGTCTCCGAAACGTTGCAGTACGACTGATCCATCCATCGGCATGGAATGGATGCTTCCAGGAGCCTATCGGCCTCGGCCGGTTGTCGCGGGTGAAAACCAACCGGCTCTAGGACCAGTGTTCCAGCGTGCTGACCAGTTCTGTCAGAAAAGCGTTGGTCTGGTAACCGTCCAGTACACGGTGGTCGATGGTCAGGCTAACGTAACACATCGGCCGGATGGCGATGACATCCTCCCCATCAATTTCCAATATTTTGGTGCGCTTTTCAATCTTTCCGACACCGAGGATGGCAGACTGCGGCTGGTTGATGATGATCGGCGTGGCAATCAGGCTGCCGGAAACGCCGTGGTTGGATATCGTAAAGGTGCCGTCGCGGACGTCTTCAGGTTTCAGCTTGTTGTCACGTGCACGACCGGTCAGATCGGCCAGTCCCGCCGCGATAGCCTGCAAGTCCATGGCTTGGGCCTGCCGCAAAACCGGCACGATCAGACCCTGGTCCCCCAGCGCAGTGCCGATACCCATGTTGACATGGTGGAAGACTTCGAGGTGCTCGTCGAACCAGCGGCTGTTGACCTGTGGCACTTTTTGAATGGCGGCGACGGCGGCGGCGACAAAGTAAGCCGTCAGGGTCAGGGGTTTGCCTGCTCCGGCGAAGCTTTCCTTGTTGGCCTTCCGGTGATTTAACACGGCGGACAGGTCCGCTTCGAAAACCGCGGTCACGTGTGGCGCGGTGTGCATCAGGCTGGCCACCATGTTGTCAGCGATACGTTTGCGCATCCTGTCGTGTGGAATGATGTCCGAACCTTTGGTCTGCAAACCCGGCCTGGTGGCTACCGGTTTCGCTGGCGCCTGCGTCGCAGGCTTTTTGCTGGCTATCAGGGCTTCAACGTCTTCAACGGTGATCCTGCCATCCCTGCCGCTGCCGGTGACACCGGTCAAATCCAGCTGATGTTCACTTGCCAAGCGTTTGACCACGGGGCTCAACCGGTCGCGCTCCGTTACTGTGCCGGTGTCGCTTGCAGGTGACTCCGATGGGGTTTTCTCCTCCGCTTTCTGTTCGCTTGCGCTGTCGGTGTTCAAAATGCACAGGACATCGCCGGGTTTGGCGGCCTCATCCTGCCTGATTTTAATCTCCGTGATGGTTCCGGCTTCGGGTGCGGCAATTTCAACCACGACCTTGTCCGTCTCTATTTCAACCACGGGGTCGTGCGCAGCCACGCTGTCACCTTCCGCGACCAACCAACGGGTGACTGTCGCCTCGGTGCCTTCCTGCTGATCCGCAGGAAAACGGATTTCTATTTTACCCGCCATTTCCTATATACCCGTGTAGCACATCAAAATTCGAGCAGGTCTTGCATGGCCGCCGTGATACGTGCGACGTTGGGTACGACGGAGTCCATCAACAAGGGGTTGTGCGGGCTCGGCACATCCGGCATCGCCAGCCGACGGGGCGGCGCGTCGAGATCGAAGAAGATGTTTTCCGTCAGGTAGGCGGCGATTTCGGCTCCAAAACCGGCCGTGATGTTGTCTTCGTGAACGATCAGGCAGCGGTGTGTGCGCTTGACCGATGCGGTTACAGTCTCCTTGTCCCAGGGGGACAGGGTACGCAGGTCGATGACTTCGATGTTTCCGCCGAGATCATCGGCGGCCTTTTCACAGCGCGGAACCATGGCGCCCCAGGTAATAACGGTCAGCTTATCGCCCTCGCGCAGCGTCGCTGCAGAGCCGAACGGGATGACGTAATCATCACCGGGGTACGGACGCCTGGCCCATGCATCATCCAGCATCGAGCGGTGTTCAAAAAAGATCGTCGGGTTATTGTCGCGCATGGCGGTGCGTAACAGGCCCACGGCGTCACGGGCGTTGGACGGCATGGCCAGTTGCCAGCCGATGGAATGCAACCACTTCACCTCGTTGCTCTGGCTGTGCCAGGGGTCTCCAACCTTGAAGAAACCACCGGGGATACGAACCACCATCGGAGCTGCAAAGCGGTTAGCGGTGCGCCAACGTATCGTGCCGCAGTCATTCAACTGCTCTTCGGCTGGGTCGGCGTATTTGCGGAACTGGATTTCAGGAACGGGCATGAGTCCGGCCATGGCCATGCCAACTGCGCGGCCGATGATGCCTTCCTCTGACAGGCTGGTATCGAACACCCGGCCCTTGCCGTGTTTGTCCTGCAAGCCCAGCGTGGCGGCGTGAACACCGCCCTTGGGGCCGACATCTTCGCCGAAGACCACCAGTTTTGGATTACCAGTCAGTTCGACATCGAGCGTGCGGCGGATGGCGGTCAGCATATTGATGCGTTCGCCCCCGGTCTGCGCTACCTGGGAAGATGCCGGGAAGACATGGCCTGCGGGCCATAGACCACCCTGTTGCTGTAATTGTGTGCTGCCGTTGGCATCGGTTTCGCTGAATACAAAACGCTGTATGTTTGCCGGCTCCGGCTGCGGGCGCTGACGCACCCTGGCCAGTGCGACCCTGAGGTCCTGTTGGACCTGCTGCACCGTGGCGGCCCAGTCCTGCTTGGTCATCAGGTTTTCGCTTATAACGAATTCCTGCAAGCGGGGCAGCGGATCGCGACTTTTTTCGGCGGCGATCTGTAGTTCGGTCTTGTATTTCTGTGTGTCCTGACCGGAGTGGCCGGATAAA
>DATCZY010000056.1:0-4605 GCA_036525655.1 Lysobacterales bacterium
TGGTAACCAGTTGGAAGTTGACTTCCTGCGCATAGGACGCGTTGCCCTGTTGTACCAGACCGTGGGTGGTGAACACACCGGCGCCTGGGATTCGACCAATGGCGCATTTGTAGAGCTTCCGCCCGAGACCTATCAGAAGCAGGTTCTGGACGGACTCAAGATCGCACGTAAACAAGTCGCACCGGATCTACTTGTCGTACCCGTTGCCGCACCCACGAGGGCAATGAAATGATTAGCATAATCAAAAAAATCGGCCTTGCCAGTGGCCTCATGCTGGCTTTCACCCTGTCTGCCCAGGCCGCGACTGCGATTTCGCTGGACGAGCTTCTGCAGCAGGTCAAAACCGGTCGCGTCACCGATGCGGCAACGAACAAGGCCAGACTCGACGAGTTCCGCGCCAACCGTTCGGAACAAAGCAAACTGCTGAACGCAGAAAAAGCTGAACAGAAACGCCAGGAAGAAGCTTCCTCGCGCATGGAAGCTCAGTTTGAAGTCAACGATCAGCAAATCCTCGTACTCGAGCAGGCTTTCCAGGAGCGCCTCGGCGGCCTGAAAGAACTGTTTGGTGTTCTGCAGCAGGCTTCAGGTGACGCCCGCGGCCAGTTTGAATCATCGCTGACCCAGGTTCAGTTCCCTGAACGTACCGATTTCCTGCTCGAATTTGCCAAGAAAATGGGCCAGTCAAACAGGTTGGCTTCACTCGAGGAAATCGAGCGTCTGTGGTTTGAACTGCAACGTGAAATGACCGAAACCGGCAAAGTCGTAGCCTTCACCACCAACGTGGTTAATTCAGTTGGCGAAGAACACGAGCAAGAAGTCGTACGCATCGGTGCATTCAACGTTATCTCCGAGGGCAAGTACCTGGAGTACATCCCAGAGACGCAGCGCCTGGTTGAATTACAGCGTCAACCACCGAGTCGCTACACCGGCCGTATCGGTGACCTGGTCAGCGCCACTTCCGGACAATATCCGATTGGTATCGACCCGACCCGCGGACAGTTGCTCGGCTTGCTGGTACAGTCACCCAGCCTGGCGGAACGTACCGCACAGGGCGGAACCGTTGGTTACGTTATTATCGTTCTCGGTATTATCGGTGTACTTATCGCCGTCTGGCGCTTGCTGGTACTGTCAACGGTTGGCGCCAAGGTCAACAGCCAGGTCAAGAATATCAATGAGCCTAACACCAATAATCCGCTGGGCCGCGTACTGAAGGTGGGCAAAGATAGCGCCAGTGGCGATATCGAAACAGTGGAACTAAAACTGGGCGAGGCGATTCTAAGAGAAACACCGAAGCTCAACTCAATGTTACCGCTACTGAAAATCATCTCCGTCGTTGCACCGTTACTCGGTCTGTTGGGTACGGTAACCGGTATGATCGTGACCTTCCAGGCTATTACCCTGTACGGTGCCGGTGATCCGAAACTGATGGCTGGTGGTATTTCAACCGCACTGGTTACTACGGTACTTGGTCTGGTTGTGGCCATACCAACAGTATTCATGCATACGCTGGTTTCCAGCCGTGCAAGAAGGCTGACCCAGATCCTCCAGGAAGAAGCTGCCGGCATGCTTGCCGAGCTTGCGGAAAACAAATAGTAGGCTGAATAAGGTAGTCAACCCATGGATTTGATTTATTACTATCTGCCCGCACTGGAAACGGTCCGTGATTTCATGGAGCTCGGTGGTGAAGTGCTGTATGTAATCGGCTTCCTCACGCTTTTCATGTGGATGCTGATTCTCGAAAGACTGTTTTATTTCCGTACTGGACATAAACGTCTGGCGGCTACGGCCCTGCACATCTGGGAGTCTCGTAAAGATCACAAGTCATGGAATGCTCACCAGATCAGGACACGTCTAATCTCGCAGGTTTCCGCCAAGGTGGAACGTAACATACCGTTGATTCAGACCTGTGTCGCTTTATGTCCATTGCTCGGCTTACTGGGAACAGTAACCGGCATGGTCGAAGTGTTTGAGGTTATGGCCATATCCGGTTCGGGTAGTCCCCGTTCCATGGCATCCGGCGTATCAAAAGCTACCATTCCGACAATGGCCGGAATGGTAGCGGCTCTCTCCGGGGTCGCAATGGCAACCTACTTACAACGTAAAGCCTCACGGGAACGCGAATTACTTGGCGATAACCTGTACATTGGTAACAAGTGATCTGAAGGTCACTGGAGAATTTGAATGAAGCAATTTTTTAACCAAAACCAGGCCGAAGAAGAGTCAGAGATCAACATCACGCCCATGCTGGACGTGGTGTTCATCATGCTGATCTTCTTCATTGTAACGGCAACCTTCGTGAAGGAAGCCGGTATCGATGTAAACCGCCCTGATGCAGCCACCGCTGTCAAAAAGGAAAATGCCAATATCCTGATTGCCATCGGCGCCAATAACGACATCTGGATCGATCGCCGCATGGTCGATGTTCGTTCGGTACGCCCGAATATCGAACGTCTCCACGCTGAAAACCCGCAGGGTTCCGTGGTTATCCAGGCGGACAAAGATTCCAAGACGGATACTTTGATCCAGGTTATGGATGCATCCAGACAGGCAGGTGTATTTAACGTTTCTATCGCCGCTCAAGAGCAGTAAGTAAGACCATGTCCGTAACTATTAATCAAAAACTAACCCAGAACCCGGCCGCCAATATCACCCGCCTGGTGATCGGGCTGGCTTTGGGTTTGGCAATTACGTTAAGCCTTTTCTGGTTAATGCAATACCTGATTGCAACCGCTGACCGGACGTTGAATGATGATGGCGCCGGTAGCCTGGTGGATTTCGTCAGGGTCAAACGTGACGAATCCGTAAAGCAAAGGCAGCTCAAGCCTAAAAAGCCACCACCACCAGATGCACCACCACCACAGCCGCCGACACCCCAGTTGGAAAGCCTGAACGCCAATGCTGAAAAAATCGCCATCTCGGAAGTACCGGTTGAGACCGATATTGAAATGACGGGTGGATTCAGCCTCGGCGTCGGTGAAGGTGATTACCTGCCGATCGTTAAGGTAGCGCCTATCTATCCCAACAGGGCTTTGACCCGGGGTATTGAAGGCTACTGTGTTGTTCAATACACGGTAACCCGCCAGGGAACAGTCAAAGATCCTGTGGTCGTTGAATCGCAGTGTACTTCGAGCCTGTTCCACAGCGCGTCGGTGAATGCAGCCCTGAAATTCAAATACAAGCCAAGAATTATGGACGGTGAAGCCGTTGAAGTTCCGGGCGTACAGAACAAATTTACTTATGAAATTACTGAATAAGAGTTTAATAGTGAATACGATCTCAGCAGGCTCCAAACATAAAAACTGGCTGTTACCCGCCGCCTCGGCACTGCTGTCAGTGATGTTGGCGACCTCTGCGCTCGCGCAAAGCAGCAAGGAAGACGACGGATCGGAGCGCAAGACCAAGGAAACCGTCGCCATGAGCCAGCAGGTTTATGAGTCGCTGACGGAGATCCAGGCACTGGTTGAAGCTGAAGACTTTCCTCCCGCACTGGAGTTAATTAAAGAGTTGCAGGGTGGCAAAAAGAAGCTTTCTCCATACGAAGCCGCTCAGATCTGGAACCTGCAGGGTTACACCTTCTACCTGATGGAAGATTACAAGAGCGCTATCGGTTCCTATCAGAAAGTACTGCAGCAGCCTGACTTACCCGAGGCATTGCAGCAAAGTACGCTCAAGACGATGGCCCAGCTCTATTTCACCATTGAAGACTACAAGATGGCGCTGGAAACCATTAATCGCCTGATGGCCGCAATCAGTGAACCTGCGGCAGATGTCTACATGCTGAAGGGTCAGGCTTACTTCCAAATGGGTGAGTATGAAAATGCGCTGGTGCCGATCAAGACTGCTATCGACATGTATCGCAGCCAGGGCAATGTACCCAAGGAAAACTGGTTGTTGCTGCTGCGCGTCTGTTACTGGGAGCTCAAGGATTTCGACAATATGCTGATCGTTCTGCAGGAACTGATCCAGGAATATCCGAAAGATTCTTACGTGCTTACCCTCGCAGGTGTTTACAGCGAACTGGGCGATACCAAGAAACAGCTGGCGCTGACCGAAGCCCTTTACGAGAAGGGTTATATCGATGGAAAACAGCACGCTGTTAACCTTGCCAACCTGTACCTCTTGCACGGTATGCCCTACAAAGCGGCAGTCCTGCTTGAAAAAGAAATCAAAGCGGGCAACGTAAAAGAAGATACACGCAACCTGCGCTTGTTGTCACAGGCCTGGTATTCGGCCAGGAACGACAAGAAAGCCATCCCGCCGCTGGTTAAAGCCGCTGCGATGGGTGAAGACGCAGAGCTCTACATGCGCCTGGCCCAGTCTTACCTGAACCTCGAAATGTGGGCCGAAGCAGCACAGGCTGCCAAAGACGGCCTCGCCGCAGGCGACCTGAAACGCAAGGATACGGCCAACATCATGTATGGCATGGCACTGTTCAACCAGAAGAAACTCGAGCAAGCGCGCAGGGCGTTCCAGGCCGCCGGCCAGGATAACCGCAGCAAGCGTGCCGCTGACCAGTGGATCAAGTACGTCGACAGCGAAATCCTCCGTCGCGATACCCTCGAGCAAAAACTGCCTGATCTGCAGCCACGCGATGTGGACGAAATC
>DATCZY010000057.1:0-7850 GCA_036525655.1 Lysobacterales bacterium
TCCGCGACCGTGATAATCCGGTCTTGCGGCGCACAAAGCAGATCACGCGGCGTCTTCCATGCTTTCCACGTCCAGTCAGGACCCATCGCAAGCATCGGGACTTCTTGCTGAAACAGGGTTTGTTGCCACCCGATTTGCTAAGGCAGGCTGTGCCGGCGCAGTGACAGCCACCGGCGTAGCAGTTTATGCAGTTCCATGACAAGCAGTACGCTCAGTGCCAACAGCAGTAACTCAAACCAGCTTTGCAGGCTGATCGGACGGATTCGCAAAACGTCGCTGATCCACGGCGTATACATGGCACCAACGTGAACCAGCTGTGCGGCGATCGTACCAAACAGCAGCAGGGGGTTACGCATCAGGTTGTGACGGAAGGCCGACAGGCTTTCAGAACGGCTGTTGAACACGTGGATGTTCTCAAACAACACCATCAGCATCAGGGTGCCGTTTCGCGCTTCATCAAGCGAAAACCCGCGCGCCAGCAGCCACTGGAAAACCACGAAGGCGACGCTACCGATAACCGCTGCCGATAGCGCAACACGCTCGATCATGAGACGGTTGAAAATCGACTCCCGCGGTGGTCGCGGTGGACTGCGAAGCTCGTTCCCTTCTCCCGGCTCAAACGCCAGCGCCACGTCCTGAATACCGTTGGTCACCAGGTTCAGCCATAGTAATTGGACCGCCAGCAACGGCAACGGCAGGCCGCTCAACAGCGCCAGGATAAACAGCACCAGCTCCGCCGCCCCGGTCGATATCAACAGGAATATCACCTTGCGAACATTGGCATAAGCTATCCTTCCCTCCTCGACACCGTTCACGATTGAGGCAAAGTTGTCATCGGTGATGATGATGTCGGCGGTTTCACGGGCCACGTCGGTACCGCCACTCCCCATGGCCACACCGACATGGGCGGCACGCAAGGCTGGCGCATCGTTGGCGCCGTCGCCACTGACGGCCACATAATGCCCGTTGCGCTTCAGCGACTGGACGACCTCTAATTTCTGCTGTGGCTCAACGCGGGCAAACACGCGCGCCTGCGCAGTCAGCCGGTCCAAGCTTTCAGTATCAACCGCGAGTTTAAGCTCCGCGCCGGTAACGACCTCCTGCGGTTTACTCACCAGCTCCAGTTCGCGGCCGATGGCATAAGCAGTCGCCGGGTGGTCACCGGTCACCATGGCCACGCGGATACCTGCCTGCCGGCATGCCGTAATGGCAGCCTTCGCCTCGGGCCGCAGCGGGTCGATCATGCCGACAAGACCAAGCAACATCAGGTTCTTGAGATGTTCCTCCGAAAACACCTCCTGTTGGCCAAGCCCAATGGGGCCGGCCGCCAGCGCCAGGACCCGGTATCCCTGGGCTGCCAGCGCCCTGGCCTGCTTCGTCAGGAGAACGGGCGCCAGCGCCATCGGGCCATCGGTTGTCAGCATGGTGCTGCACATCGGCAACAGGCGTTCCAGCGCCCCCTTGACGAAAGCGCATTGCCCGTCTTGCGTCCTGTTCAGGCTGGCCGAGAACAACCGTTCCGATTCAAACGGAATATTCTCGATCTCCGGCATCAAGTTGCCGGTCTCGGCCTGGGTGACGCCGGCCTTGTGCGCCATGACGAGCAGGGCCACATCGACCGCATCTCCATGCCGGACCCAGCAATCGCCGCGCTGCCCCAGGTGCCCTTCATTGGCCAGCACCGCCGCCCGGCAGAGCCATTCCAGCATTTTCAAGTCCTCCGGCAGCAATGCTTCGTGGGGCGTGAGAATCTCACCCCGCGGTTCCAGGCTATCGCCGGTGACTTCCCATGGCTCCTGTCCGGGAAAAACGATCCATCGCGCCGCAAGCTGGTTGACCGTCAGCGTGCCGGTCTTGTCGGTGGCAATAAAAGTGCAGGAACCGAGCGCCTCAACCGCCAACAGACGCCTGATGATGACATTGCGGCGTGCCATGCGCTGCATGCTGATAGCCAACGCGACCGTCAATGCGACCGGCAGTCCCTCCGGGATGGCTGACACGGCCAGCGCCACGGCTAACAGGAAGATTTCATCGGGCGGCATGCCGCGAGCCAGCGCCAGGACCGCCAGCAGCAGAGACGCAAGACCTACCACGATCGCCACCCTATGTGTAAACCGCTCCATGCGCACCAGCAGTGGCGCCTTGGTCCGCGCCTTGCCCAACACGGAATAAGCGATGCGTCCAAGCTGGGTATCCAGCGCCGTTCCCGTCACCACACCACGGGCGCGTCCGCGGCTGACCAGCGTCCCGGCAAAAGCCATGTTGACCCGGTCACCCAGGGGGCTATCGGCCGGCAACAGGACATCCGCGTGCTTGAACACCGCGACAGATTCACCGGTCAGCAGCGACTCGTCCACCTCCAGGTCATGACTAAAAAATAGCCTCAGATCGGCGGGGATGCGCGTGCCCGACTCCAGCAAGACGATGTCCCCGGGAACCAGTTCCTCCGCGTCAAGCTCGTAGGTATCACCCTCGCGCAAAACGCCAATACGGGTGGTCACCAACCGCTGCAAAGCCGTAGCCGCGCGCTGGGCGGAATATTCCTGGGCCGTGCCAATAATGGCGTTCAGCAGCAGGACTGCACAGATAAAACCAGCATCGGACCATTCGCGGATGACCAGCGAAACCAGTGCTGCGGCCACCAAAACGTAAATCAGCGGACTGGCGAACTGGTGGAAAAAGACACGAAAAATGCTTGCCGGCTTTTCGGCCGGCAACACGTTGCGACCACATAGCTGCAGGCGGGCAATCGCTTCGGCATGACCCAGACCATTCGGTGAACTCCGCAAACTGGCAAGAACATCTCCGGCCGCCTGTGCATGCGGCGTTCTAATGCCGGAGAAACAGCAGGTTTCCATCATGCCACCCCCTTTGTCGACACGACGTTTTGCCTGCTCGAAGTTTCCATCACGCATAGCAGTCGCCAGATTTGTACGTACAGCCGGTACGTTGTCGTGATCCGGATCAATGCGGAAAACCGCTTGTAATCCCGGTCTGAAGCGTTTTTCAGCCAAAGCGTAAAAGCGGTCTGAAAGACACGGGCCTTTAAAAAAATTAGACCGTTTCCCGCATCAGTTTGTTCTCATCACCTCTGCCCAGGGACAGGCCGTTGACACGAAAATGCCTAATCCAAACAATGTCTCTGGTCACGTACGAGCCGATGTAGCGGGCGGTCATTTTCCGGTAGGCGCCGCGGGAGTGTGCCGGCGTGAATCATCGTTCGATAGCCAGGGAACTCTGGCCATATCGACTTTGTTTTACCTATACTTCCATGAGGCTCGTGAAACGCGAGCCTTGTTGACCAACTCTGACCCCGGAACGGCAAAGCTGTCGAGCCGGGGCATTACCTGCCCGGAGATGATAAATGGGTGTTTTCGAATACGTGTCGGTGCTCACCTCCCTCGTCGTGGGCCTTGGCATCGCGCACCTGCTCAAGGGCGTCGCGAGCATCGTCCAGCACCCTGGCCGCAACCGGACCTACTGGGTCCACCTCTGCTGGGTCGCCTCCATGTTCTTCCAGGCCATCTTTTTCTGGTGGTGGGAGTTCAAACTCGAGTCGCTCGAGCAATGGACCTTCGAGATCTACCTCTTCGTGCTCTTCTACGCGCTGCTCATCTATATGCTCTGCGCGCTACTCTTTCCCCAGGATCTCGAGGGCTACGACGGCTACGAGGACTATTTCATATCGCGTCGACGCTGGTTCCTCGGGCTGCTGGCCATGTTCTTCCTGGTCGACTACTGGGATACGTGGCTCAAAGGCGCCGAATACT
Source organism: Lysobacterales bacterium (assembly GCA_036525655.1). Lineage (GTDB taxonomy): Bacteria > Pseudomonadota > Gammaproteobacteria > Xanthomonadales > SZUA-36 > SZUA-36. Next base: position 3,771 of record DATCZY010000057.1, read on the forward strand.
TCGCCAGCCTTGGCCCGGAGTACGTGGTCTCAACGGCGCTCCTCATCGTCGGCAGCCTGCTGGGGGTCGCGACCGCGAACCGCCGTTACCATGCGGTTTTCGCCATCAGCATGCTCGCGTACCAGGTCTCATGGGCGTTACGGTACTACAACGTTATCCAGTAAAGGACGCGGTAAATTTCCAGTTCAATGTATCCGAGGCACTTCTGACAGCAAAGCCTGTCAACAGCAACAACGGCTTGTGCAGCGTTGACGGGTGCAACATGACATTGTCACCGATTCGTTTCAGCTGAATTCTTTCTTAACATCATTTAAACAATTGGTTTTTGGCGTATCATTCACGCCCAAGTGCATCAATAAGCATGTAGTTCCAACCCAGCAAAAAAATTATTACGGAGAGCACATGAATAACAAGCCATGGACACTTGCGGCCATCATCGCAACAGCCGTCTCAATTACAAGCAGCCCTTCACTCTTCGCACAAAGCGTCGATGAAGATGAAAACAGCCTTCTCGAGGAGGTCATCGTCACGGCCACCAAGCGCGAGGAGAGCATTTACGAGGTTCCCATTGCCATCACCGCCTTTACCCAGGCCGGCATCGAGCGCCAGGGCATCACCGACCTGACCGACATCGGCAAGTTCGTGCCTAACCTGAACGTTACCGGTTTTTCGGCCGGTCACACCTCGTCGGTCAACCCCTTCATTCGCGGCATCGGCTTGCAGGATCACCTGATCACCACCGACCCGGGCGTCGGCGTTTACGTAGACGGTGTCTACCTCGGCCGCCAGGTCGGACAGAACTGGTCACTGGCCAATATCGAACGTGTCGAAGTGCTGCGTGGCCCGCAGGGCACTTTGTATGGACGTAACTCCATCGGCGGCGCGATCAACATCATCACCCGCCAGCCGGGTGACGAAACCGGTGGCCGCATGAAGGTGTACGGGGGTAGCCGCGGCCGCCTTTACGGTGACGTTTATTACAACATGAAGCTGGCTGATCAATTTGCCGTGTCTGCCACCGGTTCCTGGACGCATCGCGATGGCGTGGGTGAGTTCGTCAACCTGCAAACCAACACAGACGTGGGTGAGATGAAAGACTGGTCAGGCCGGGTCGCCGCCAAGTGGATGCCGAGCGAAAACTTTTCCATCCTGGCCGCCTATGACAAGGCCAAGGGCAGAGGCGGTCTGAGACCCTACACCACCCTGATCGATGAAGTGCCTTCGGGTCTCCTGTACCAACTGGGCGCAAGAAACAGCGACGTTTCAAAAAACCCCTACGATAACAACGGTGGTTTTTACATCGATGCCGACGGCAACAAGGTGCCATCCAATGTCGTATCCAACGATGCCGACGGCTGGTCAATTACCGCCGATTGGGACATGAATGAGGAGCTCGCCTGGAAATTGATCTATGCCGACCGCAGTTCCGAGTACCGCTCCGGTCTCGATGATGACAGTGTTGCAGAGACGCTGTTCACCTACCCGGAAACGGGCTGGGCCGATCAGCAATCAGCCGAGCTTCAGTTCATAGGCGATTTTGGCGGTTGGGATTTCGTCACCGGCCTGTACTGGTTCAAGGAAAAGGGCGCCAACGAGCAGGATCCGAACTTCTTCGCCGGTGGTGCGGGCGCATTTGCGCTGGGCCAGACTGCCAAGAGCAAGGCGATCTATGCCAACGTCGGCTTCCAGGCCACCGAGAGCCTGCGCTTGTCGGGCGGCTTGCGCTATACCAAGGATGACAAGTATGCCTGGGTCAATATCAACAACGGCCTGATCGAAGAATCCAACAGCCGCGACTGGAGTGAAACCAGCTGGGAACTCGCCGCGGTATGGGACATGAGCGAGCGCCTCAACCTGTACGGCACCATCCAGAACGGTTACCAGTCCGGCCAGTATCCGCCGCGTCCGTACTGCCTGTTCGGCAACCTCGATTTCACCCAGCCGGGTAATGTCAGCCGTCCGAACTGCTTCGAAGCCAATGACAACGTCACCGCGACCAACTACGAAATCGGCCTGAAGGGCTCACTCAGCGACACGTTCCAGATGAGCATCGCCGCGTTCTACACCAATTATTCCGACCTGCCCTACCAGGTCAGTGAATCCAGCGGCGTTGGCTTCAATACTGTCAATATCATCGTCGACCAAACCTCCAAGGGTCTCGAGTGGGAAAGCACATGGGCGCCAACCCAGGCCTTTGCCCTCTACACCACCCTCGGATATATCGATGCGGATGTGGACAGTGACAACCCATACGCGGTCGCGCCCTTGACACCCGAGTGGACGGCCTCCATCAGCCCGCAGTACACCATGGATCTGGCCAATGGCGGCGAGTTGATGCTCAGGGGTGACTGGTCCTACCGTTCCAGCATGTACGGCGAGCCCAGCAGTGATCCTGCAAGGTTCACGCAGATCGGCAGCCGCGACCTGTATAATTTCGACATTACCTACACCGAGCCGGAAGGCCGCTGGTCGATGTCGCTGTACGGCCGCAACGTAACCAACGAGAAATACGACAACGCGCGTCTTCTGCCCACCGATTACGTGCTCATCATTCTCAACAATGACCTGAGCGAATTCGGGCTACGCTACGTATATAACTTCGGCGATTAAACCACGATCCGTTTAACCGAAACCGGCGGCAGAACGCCGCCGGTTTGTAAATGCGGGGTCAAACGCACAAACGCGGCACCAACGCGGGGTCAGAGTAAAGTGCCAGAGTAAACTACTCTGGCACTTTACTCTGGAATAACCCGGGTTTAACGGACATCAAACAAAGGGGACAATACCCCAAGGAGATGTCCAATGAAACGCAAACGATTTAGCAAAGAATTCAAACTCGAAGCGCTGCGCTTACTGGAACAAAGTGGTAAGCAAGGTGCGGAGCTTGCCCGTGAGCTGGGTGTTCGACGCAACCTGCTTTATAAGTGGCGTCGGATCGTTCAGTTAAAAGGTGAGGAAGGTGCCTTTAAAGGTCCCGGGCGCAATGCGGCCAGGGATAACCTGTCGGAACTCACTGCTCTGAAGCGACGCGTTGCTCAGCTCGAGGAGGAGAATGCCATCTTAAAAAAAGCCGAGGCGTACTTCTCCAGCAAGCGGCGGTGAAGTACGCGTTTATCCGAACCCAACGATGTCACCACGCACTTGGAGTTCTTTGTCGGCTCCTCAGGGTCAGTCGTTCCGGTTACTACGACTGGTTGCAGCGAGGACCGGATGCGTGCGAACAGACCGATCAGCTATTGCTGCCTCATATCCAACAAGTTCATGCCAGGCACCGTGGTCACAGCGGTGCGCTGAAGACGTGGCGGGTGCTTCAACTTCAAGGTATCCGTTGTGGTAAACATCAGGTCGCGCGATTGCGCCAGCAGCACAGCATTGTCGCCAAGCGCCGCCGGCGCTATATCGCAACCACCCGGTCGAAGTACAGCCTGTGGCAGGCACCGAACTTGCTGAAAAGGCGCTTTACAGTCCAACAGCCCGATCGGGTATGGGTGGGCGATGTCACCCATGTTCCGACACGTGAAGGCTGGTTGTTCCTGGCCGTTCTGATCGATCTTTATTCCAGGCAGGTGGTCGGTTGGTCGATGTCTGAGCGTAACAATACGGAACTGCTGCTTGGCGCCCTGAACATGGCTATTACCCAGCGCGGGCGGCATCCTGGTCTGATCCATCACTCGGACCAGGGCCGAACCTACGCAGGCAATGCTTACCAACAGCGATTGACCGAGGTTAACCTGTTAGCCAGCATGTCGCGCAAGGGTGACTGTTGGGATAACGCTGTGGCAGAAAGCTTCTTCGCCACGCTGGAGTTCGAACTCATCGAGTTACAGGTGTTCAAAAGCCGGAAGATCGCAAAAACGGCCATATTCGAGTTCATAGAAGTGTTCTACAATCGTCAGCGAGCCCACCAGACTCTGGACTATAAAACACCGACGCAAGTGGAACAGGAATATCGATTAGTAGCTTAATTAATGTGTCCGATAAACTGGGTCAGCTCACTCTGACCCCCCTCCATTCTGCAACCGATTCCCTGTTCGCATGAGCACATTACGTCTCATCCTGGGAGATCAGCTGAGCGCATCG